>CBHTUB010000227.1:0-9199 GCA_966095595.1 uncultured Chryseosolibacter sp.
CTCGCGACCCTCACCTTGGCAAGGTGATGCTCTACCAACTGAGCTACTCCCGCTTGTTTGCCCCAAGCCATTTGCTAAGGGACTGCAAATTTAATGTCAGCTTTTTAATTTCCAAACTTGGCCGAAAAACATTTAAAATTTGCTGATTTTCAGCCGCTTCCGGACTGGAAAACTTTCGAAATCCATCATAGAAACTTACCGTTCCGGCCGCAAACATTTCAATCGCTATTCAGCCTGTCACCTTTTCACAAACTTGTGATGCAAGATGGCTCCATCTTCACTTTGCAGCTGAAGGAAATACACACCAGTGGTAAGCGAGCTGGCGTCAATACGCACTGCGCCGGAAATGCCACTGGCGAAAAATTGTTGTCTGATACATTCTTTACCCGACAAATCCATAATCCTGGTAGTGACTTTGCCTGCCAGACCATTTGCGGTAATGATCAGATCATCTGATACGGGATTCGGAAAAACCGTTAAGCCGTCCGTGGCTTCTGTGCCAGCTTCAGTGACTAATTCAGGTTGGGGTTCCGGCTCGGGTTCAGGTTCCGGTTCGGGTTCTGGTTCGGGTTCTGGATTTGACTGGTCGCCGAAATTCAACTTTGCAAGAAAGACCGGTGTGTTGCTACCGGTTTGTTTGAAATTACCGAGGGCGATCAGCGCATCGCTAACCGTTTCCGGTTCGCGCCCTCCCTGCGACGGCAAAGCACGCACAAGGTCACTGACGGAATTGATCTCTAGCGGGAAGACAAAATCATCAGCGTAGGATCCGTCAGTCCTGATCACATAGATGCGACGCCAGCCCTGAATGAAGATCTTCGATCCTATTTGAGCGATCTCTGGTCTGATCAGGAAAAAAGAACCATTCGGAGCAGCATTGATATTGGCGAGGAATTCTTCATCTACTTTCCCGTCGGGAGAAAGCTTGACGAGGTTGTTGTAGGCATTAAGATCGTTGAATGCAGAAAAGGAGCCGCTCACAAGCACTTCATCGTTATCGAGTACAAATATGCCTCCCACTGTAGCATTCGGACCCGTGCCAACATTAAAGTTTGTATCTACACTTCCATCGGTATTCACCCTTGCAATTTTCTCGACATTCACGCCGGCAAGCGAGCTGAAGGCAGATCCGTAAATCACCTTTTCACCCTGCATATCAAAATCGAACGATGTCGACCTCACGCAACACAACACTCCTGTATCAAAACTCGGATCTTCGCTTCCGTCACTGTTTAGTCGATAGATCTGATTGGCGTCGCCCGCCATGATTTTTCCATCCGGAAGAACAATGAATTTGATCACCTGGTACAAGTCTTTAAACTGCGTGAACTTGAAGTCCGAAGCTTCATTGCCGGACTCATCCAGTTTCACGAATGTTGAATAAGTGGTCAGGAGGATCCTGTTGTCGTCGAGGATCTCCAATTGCCTAACTTCGCCGGCATGTGTCTTCTTGCTAAAAGTATTGTCAACCACACCTTTTGTCGACAGTCTGGCAACACCGTAGGTGGTCAACCCATCCAATCTTATGAAGTCTCCGGCTACCAGGATCTGTCCATTATGGAAATCGCCAATGGTAATGGTCCCATACCTGGAGGTTTCCGGTTTGAATGTACCGATGAATTCGCCAGTGGATTTCAATTTAGAAAGATCGAATTCGTTGTTTACAAATGAAGTATGATTGAGTACTACGTTTCCGTTTGCAAGCCTTGTGTGTGTCAGCCAGATCGCACCGAACTCATCCAGGAGAACCGGAGGAAATGCCGGGTCCATTGATCCGTCATCGAGAAGACGGAAGAAGTAGTCTTTCGTATCCCAGTTGTGCTCGAGGAAGGCAGCCGCATAAATACCTTCGGGCGTTTGTATTACGCGGGACACGGGGCCGTTGAGCCAGGGACTGTTAAAAGTGTCGTCGACACTTCCGTCTGTATTCAAACGGAGCATTCCCGAGGCGTTACTGCCATTGAATTCATTGATGTACGCTTCTCCGATGAGTAATTTTCCATCTGCTTGTAGAGTGATCGCTCCAACATGATCACTGGTACCCTCTCCGGTGTCAAAAGTATTGTCGATGTCGCCATTCAATTGTAGCTTGACAATATCATTTTTCGCAACACCATTTACCTCAGAGAATGTGCCTGAAACGTAAATAGCGTTTTCAGTCGCGATAATGTCATCCACTCCGCCGTTGAAGGCCACGGAAAAAGAATTGTCTTCACTAAGGTCACTGTTTAATCGGGTCAACGATGCACCGCCGATCAGGATTTTTCCATCGCTCTGCAAGGCAATGGCTTCCCGACTGATGTTTAGATCAATTTTATTGATAATCGTTCCGTTGGACTGCAGGCGGAAAAGTTTGCGGGTGGATCCCCAGGAAGTTGAACGCGTGTCGTAATAGCTGGTGATGGCAATGACCTCGTTTGTCGGTGTTATCAATGCATCTTCAATTTTCAGCGTTTCCGAGGCGTCAAAGGAGAAAGTGTCATCGAGCGATCCGTCTGCATTTAATCTGACAAGATTACCGACCTGAACGCTGCCCACGAACGCGAGATCGCCTCCGATAAGGAGCTTTCCATTGGAAAACTCCCGTATAACTTCGATTTCAGCAGCCCGCAAGGGAATCGGCGAATGAAATTCCTGATCGAGATTTTGAGCAAAGGTTAGAGAAGGTATGCACCAACACAGTAGTGCAATAACAAGTGAGGGTTTTTTCATGATCAAATAATGTTTTGCAATATCGGAATAATGTGCAGCATCATGCAAATCTTCCAGATAAGAAGGCCGACTGATACCATAAACAGGATCAGATTTGAAGAAAATAAAAAGAGCAGGGCTACCCCTGCTCTTTTGTTCCGGTCATTTACCGTTACTTCTTCTTTTTAGCGGTCTCCTTTCCTGTCTCGGCGGTAATATACTTTGCAGGGATCTGGTTCTCTTTCGTCTCGTCGTCCCAGATGATGCTCATGATCCACCATCTTCCATTTTCGTTCACCAATTGAATGCTGTTGATCCCGCGCTCCTTCATCGGGCTTGGAGTCTCTACTGTGAAGGCATACGCTGTGAATACCTGTGCGATATTGCCGAACTGGTTCACCTGTCTTCCGATCTCTTTTTCGTAGAAGGCAAACTTCTCGAACATCGGACCATTCATCTTGATATATTCCTCAGGTGTGAACTTCTGGAGCTTCCGTTCACCTGTTGGTGTTTGAGCCATGGCTGCCATGTAGGCATCTTTGTAGTACAGACTTCTGAATCTGTTCCAGTCGCGCTTGCCGGCAGGGCCTGAGATCACTTCATAAAGCGCCTTTACAATGCCTTCGATCGTATTCACATCGGCGGGGTTTGCTTCAACGGGCGAATAGTTTGATGTAGCAGATTTCTCAGATGACGAACCGAACCACGCTGCCCTCACGATCTGCTGTGACGGTGTTGGATTGGGATTTAGCTCGAGCGCAAGCACATCGGTGAAGATCGCTTTCGACTTCAGCACTACTTCTTCTCCCTTGCGTCTCACCTTCACTTCTACGGGATCGCCTTCCTTGATTGTTTTCCTGTAGTTCTCGAGAACAAGCTGGCCGGTTTGAAGGTTGAGTGCTTCACCGTTCAGTGTCAGCAGCTCATCACCAACCTGGTATCCCATAGCTTTACCCATCTCTGTCATATGTCCTATGCCCGCAATGGCGATCGTACCTTCGGGTGTTGGTGCCAGCTGAATTCCGCCTATGGATGGCGTCTTTGCATTTTTCAGGTTCACGCCGGCGTATCCGAAGAATTTGTCATAGGGGATCGGCGTGCCACCTTCCACATAGGTCTTGAAGAACTCGCGCACTTGCGGGAAGGTGAGATCGGTAATAATGTCGAATAATTTGTCGTCCTCGAAGTAAGTGTCTTTCCCGAACTTGATGCTCAGATCATGTTTGAGATCCCTGAATCCATAGGCTCCTTTTGAAAGCTCGAGCAGGTAAACGTCGAGTGCCGCGCAGATCAGCGCGCCTTTCTCATAGACGTTGCCATACTCATCTATATGCTTGCCTGCACTTTCCTTGCTGAGCTCGGTGAATGACAGTTGATCGTTGTACTGTGACCGTGAGTTCTTGATCTTCTCGGTAAGTTTCGCAAGAAATTCCTCAGGCGTCGCAAGTCCTTCCACAACCTGGACGTGGTCGGAGTAATATTCTGTCGATCCTTCATACAGCCACAAATGCTTCGACAGCACGGGCTTGTTGAAATCGAATTCCTTCACTTCGCGTGAGCTGATGGTGAGCGGCGTAACGATGTGGAAAAACTCGTGTGCGCAGATGTCCCTTAAAAGCGGTCCGATCTGTTCGAAAGGAGCTTCGGGAAGCGCATAGAATGAAGAGAAGTTGTGTTCCAATGCCCCGGTGCGCTCGAGTGCGGGCTGCTCGCTGTTGAAGTATAGAATGAATGCGTATTTGTCTACAGGAAGCTTGCCGCCAAGGTAGTGCTCGGTTGCAACCAGAAGGGGCCTGAGCATATCCGCGATCTTTTTTGCCGGCATCATTCCTTTTGGTGAATACGAGGCCACCAGTACTTGTGCCTTGCCCAGGTTCACGGATGCCGTGTCGGGTCTTGAATACATGATGGGAGAATCATAGAGGTGATCCGCGTTATCGAGGCGGAAGACGTCCGTTTTGTCATTGGAAGAGACCGCCTTGAGTGCCGTGGCGCCATAGAAGCCCGCAGGCTTGGTAAATGTCAATTCGAAAGGCATTTTTTTCATGCCATCGAAGTATCCGAAGAAGCCGAATGGATTGATCACGAAGTTTTTGTTCTCCTCGATGTTCGTTCCCGACATGTCGAATACTTCGTGGGGGATTTTTGAGCCCCAGGTATCGTCAACCGTATACGTGATCTTTGCGAGCTTGTCGGCACCGGAGATTTCCCAGCTGTTCTCTGAGGTCTGCTTCACGGGAAGCGATTTTCCCTTAGCATCCATAGCCATGAAACCGGAAACAAATTTTCCGTAGTCGGCATTGCGATAGGTGCCCGGGATGATCTTGGGCATATAGAATGTAATCACCTTCTGGGAGATCTTCGGTGTGGTCAGTTCCACGTTAAGCTTGTCATCGACAACCTTATTGAGATCCATCTGATAACGATAGACGTTCTGGGCATTCGCGACAGTGATCGCAAACACGCACATGACTGAAAGGAGTAGTTTTAATTTCATGTTTTGTTGGTTGAATAATTTGGGTTTACTGGGCATTGGGAGGATGCATAGACGATAACAATGCACCGTTCGTGTTGGGTTTGTCGCAGCGCCTTTCGGGAATTACAATTACTTTGAAAATTTAATTAATCGTTTGTTTGCCGTGCTGTTCATTTATGTGAACGGTGTGTTCACTTATGAAACTTTATTGTCGGATCTGCCCGATCAGTGTTTCAACGTCGCTATTTCCCGACGGCACAGGTATAAGCAATGAGTCATTGGTATTACCGTAACGGGTCTTCCAACCGTAACGCAGCTCGAGCATCTTTATACCATTCTTTACTTCCACCTTCGCTTCTTCGAGCCACCGTTCGTCATTCCTGAAATAGAATAGCCTGTCGTTGATCAGCACCTTTTCACGGTCGATGCGAACGGTGACGTCACGGTCTCCCCGGACCGACGTTGTGTGCCGGCCGAGAAAGAACCTGGTCACAAAAACAAGCGAGCTGAAGGCCAGACCAAATATGGTTGAGAAAATCCACGACTCACCTTCAGTTGAATGGATGAGCCACGCAATAACTACCGTTGTTAACATGATCAGTAAGATGGTTTCACGGAGCTTAATGTTGCGTTCTGAGCGGACAAAATTTTTCCACTCCTGACCGGAGAATTTCCAGATGGCCAGGACGGGTAGTTGAGTCTTTGTATTCAGCGAGCCAGTATCCGTTGAGTTGCCGGCAAGTCGTGGGGAAGGAACATCGGTGGCCAGCATGCTGTTGATGGTCTTCGCATTCGCTTTTTCTTTCTCGCGGACTTCCAGGATCTTGAAAAGCCCGCTGATAAATAAAAGGAAAAATGATGCTGCGAAGAGCAGGCCCACGAACCAGATGGGATCGGGATAACTGAGGATAGTGCCCGCGGCAAGGAAGCCCATCGGCACGGAGATGCCAAGGCAGATCAGGCCCATTGCCATTTGGCCCTGTGTGCGAACTTTCTCATCCATCCCAACCAAGTTATGGAATTAAAAGCCTGAAGAAAAGGCGGGATTAAAGCGTGATCACTGCGACATGAGGATCACTACCAAAGACAAGAGCGCAGTAAAAGCCAGCATAAACAGGTTCTCCCAGAACCTCCTGTTCATGTTTTGTGCGTTGTTCTGTATCCTTATTTTGACCATGATACCGTATTAACGAAAAAAAACAGGCCTTTGGTTTTTCAAACAGTCCGAAAACTGTTGTTTTTCTGACCAGCAGGTATTATTGCCGGTTGAACGCGGAAAATCCGTCTTTGAATGGGATATGCAGAAAAGCAGTAGCGCCTACGTTCCGAGGCGGAAATCCCCCAGAATTCGCTGCGCTTTTTTCTCTTTTCCCGCAAGCTTGTAAGTCAGGCCGAGGTTGATGTTCATTTCAACAGCTTCCTGTTTGTTCAGCTTTTTGTGTGCGCGTATGGCCAGCTTATGGTATCGGATGGACTCTTTATAGTTACCATTAAACGCCAGGGCGAGTGCCATCCCGAAATAGCTTTCAGGAAGCTGGTCGTATTGATGTGTGCTCTTGTAGAAAGCAATGAGACCTTTGAAAGTAGCGAGGGCGTCTTTCACATTGTCTCGCGATAACGAAAGGTTGATGTCCTCATATAAGGCCAGTGGTTTTACCGATGCATAGGCAATTTCTTGCGCGCTGCAGGCCAGAGAAGAAAGACAGATTAAAGCTATAGCCAGGGATTTCATAACCATTACAACGTAACTTCTTTGAATGTGTTATTAGTACTTTTTTACTATTGTGAACAATCTCAGGCCCGCGAACGATTGAAACGGGTTTGACCTGAAAAATATTTTGTGTGGAAATCCTTTCCGAAGTTGGGCAGGGCGCGATTATCGGATAAGAAGGTAGGGAAATACTTTCAATTGTCAAGCATGTGTGAAAAGGCACACGACAAATCACCCAAAAAAAGGGACGAAGGGCCTGCGCGTGCCTGTGGGCATTTCAGATTTCAAATCTCACCTTTCAAACCAACCGCTAAAACTCGATCCTGAAATTTGAAATCCTGAAATCTTTGAAATCTCCTAACGTCCTCCCTTGTTCAAGTAATCGAAAGTAACATTAACCAACGCCTTCATTCCCGTGAGCATACTTCCCTCGTCCATCATAAAATCAGGTGTGTGATGAGATGGAGCCTTCGCCGGATCTGTTGTCGGAGGACAGGCGCCAATAAAAAAGAAGAATCCGGGGATCTCCTGCTGATAATAAGCGAAGTCCTCGGCTCCCGTGTCGGGAGTGATCCTCATGACGTTCGATTTTCCCGCTGCCCTTTCAAGACCCTTGACTGCGATATCCGACAAGGTGGCGTCATTGTAGGTGACGGGAGTTTTTGAGACAATGCTGACCTCCGCAGTTGCGCCTGCGCTCTCGGCAATGTTCGTGGCGATAAGCTTCATCTTTTCATGCACCTGTCTTTGCATGTCGCGATCGAACGTCCGGATTGTTCCCGACATCTCCAGACTTTCGGGAATGATATTCTCACGAACACCAGCGTTGATACGTCCTACAGAAACAACGACAGGTTCTTTGGTGAGCTGCAGCTGTCTGCTGACAATGGTCTGAAGCCCATTGATGATCTGCGCCGACACAACAATGGGGTCCACGCCGAGCCACGGTGCGGCGCCGTGTGATTGCCGTCCCTTCACTTTTATGGTGAACCAATCGGAGGCAGCCATAAAGCCGAGCGGTTTATATTCAATTTTTCCGAGAGGTGTCATCGCACGAACGTGCAGACCGAAGATCGCATCCACTTTCGGATTTTCGAGCGCGCCTTCCTTGATCATGAGCGGCGCTCCTCCCTCCTCGCCTGCCGGAGGGCCTTCTTCTGCAGGCTGAAAGAGAAACTTCACGGTCCCCCTCAGCTCGCTTTTATTTTTTGCCAGAATTTCTGCGACACCCATGAGAATGGCAACGTGCGCATCATGGCCACAGGCGTGCATGACCCCGGTCTCCTGATCATTAAAGACTGTCTTCTCTCTTGAGGCAAACGGAAGATCATTTCTTTCCGTCACCGGTAACGCGTCCATGTCGGCCCTCAAAGCGATTACCGGGCCGGGCTTGCCTCCTTTTAACAAGCCGATCACACCTGTTTTTGCAACACCGGTTTTTACTTCCATCCCCAACGACTTGAGATGATCTGCGACCAGTGCGGCGGTTTTCACTTCGCGGTTCGAGAGTTCCGGATGCTCATGGATCTGTCTCCGCCAGGAGATCACTTTACCCTCTATGTCCTTCGCCATCTGGTCGAGCTTCGCTTGCAATTTGGGATCGGGCTGCGCGTGTGATACAAGGACACAGAGAAGCAGCAGACTGATGAGCGGGTAAATAAAAGTTCGTGACATAGTTTGTAAATTCGGGCGCAAACAAGTTAATGATTCCTGATAACGCCACCAATTTGCTATGGAATGGATAAGAATTTTTTCATCGGTCCAGGAAGCAGATCGACGCATCGATATGAACAGACCACAGCTGCTGATCGTCAATGGTCAGCGAATTTGCCTGGTGAGATCCGGGGAAGGCTATCGCGCAGTTCAGGATGCGTGCACACATAATGGCGAGTCGCTCAGCAAGGGTCATGTCAACTATATGGGTGAAATTATTTGTCCGTGGCACAATTACTGTTTCGAAATGGCAACAGGCAGGGAGATCCAGGGCCGTTCTGCCGATCTGAGGACCTACCCTGTCAAAGCTGACGGATCCGGCTTTTTTATTGGAATATAAAATACATTATAGCATCTTTCGTTGTTGTAAAAACTTTTCTCATACGGTGAAGGTATTGTTTGGACTTCTCTTGTTTGTCACCCTATCGGCTTCAGCGCAACTTCCAATGGACGAGGCGCAGTTTTTAGCGAGGCTTCAGATGGGTGGCCCGCTCCCAGAAAAACTGTTGAGTACCCGTACAGTCGTTGTTTATAACAACACCAAGAAGGCAAAAGAATTGAATTCCGTGCAAAAAACATTTGAGCGCTTCCGGGTCGAGGCGGTTTTT
>CBHTUB010000228.1:0-9191 GCA_966095595.1 uncultured Chryseosolibacter sp.
GGAGGATACTTCGACTACGCCATGAAACGCAAAGTAAGTTGCAACATCGCATCGTTTGTGGGAGCAACCTCGGTGAGGATCCACGAAATGAGCCATGAAGACAGGAAGCCAACACCCGAAGAACTTGCCCGTATGAAAAAGCTCGTGAAGGAAGCGATGGAACAGGGAGCGATGGGTGTGGGTACAGCGTTGATCTACACGCCTGCGAATTTTGCTAAAACCGAAGAGCTGATCGAGCTGTCGAAAGTGGCAGCAGAACATGGAGGAATATACATCACGCACATGCGCAGCGAAGGCGACTTCATACTCGACGCTATCGACGAGACCATCCGTATCTCAAAAGAGGCAAACATTCCCGCCGAGATCTACCACCTCAAGATCAACATCGCCAGAAACTGGAACAAGATCGACTCCGTCCTGTATAAGATAGACAGTGCCCGGAATAGCGGCCTGAAGATCACGGCCAACATGTATCCATACATAGCGAGCGGAACGGGACTGACCTCGCGTTTGCCAAACTGGGTGCAGGAGGGCGGTGCGAAGGAGATGAGAAAAAGGCTCCGGAATCCTTCTATCCGTAAAAAGGTACTCTACGAGATGGAGAAAGGTATCCCCTATAAGAATTCCGATCCTGAGAATGTCGTGTTGATGGGATTCCGGCTTGACTCGCTCAATCGCCTTTACAAAGGCAAACGGTTAAGCGAGGTTGCGAAACGCCACGGAAAGAATGCCGATGAAACCGTGATCGACCTGGTGGTGAAAGATAAATCCCGGATCGAGGCGCTTTATTATTTGCAGTCGGAGGACAACGTGAGGCGGATCATTCAACAGCCCTACGTCAGTTTTGGGTCAGATGCCGGTTCCTACGCGATCGAATCGGATAGTGCCAGTCTGCCGGATCATCCACGTGCTTTCGGAACATTTGCCCGGGTACTGGGAAAGTATGTCAGGGAACAAAAGCTCGTTACATTGCCGGAGGCCATCCGAAGGCTGACGTCATTACCTGCCGGCAATCTCAAGATAAAAAAGCGAGGTGAATTGAAGACAGGCTTCTTTGGCGACATCGTGGTTTTCGATAGCCTGAAAATAACCGATCGTGCATCGTTCGAACGACCCCATCTTTATGCCGAGGGAGTAGCCCATGTCTTTGTGAACGGTGTTCAGGTCCTCAAGGACGGCAACCATACCGGAGCGATGCCCGGACGGGTGATCCGCGGTCCAGGCTATAAAGGCGCGGATAAAAAGAAATAGCCCTCCAACGGAAAAAACCATTTTTTTCAGACAAAGCCCCGGCAATCTGCTTGTGTACGGTCAGGAATAATGTTAATTTTCACATTGGTAATTACCTAGACCTTGTCCCAGTCATGAGGAGACTCGCCTTTCTGACTTGTTTGATATTTGCCTCTCTTGTTTACGGTCAGGCACAACCCTTGAAGGAAATTCTTACAAAGGGTGATAAGCTCTTTGCGAAGAAGGAATACGAAAACGCTCTCAACACTTATCTACAGGCTTACACCATTGCACCGGAAGATGCAGAAACCAATTTTAAGGTCGGCGTCTCTTTCCTGCATACGGAGAAAAAATCAAAGAGCCTGGATTACATCCGGAAGGCATACGACACCAAACCCGATGTCGACATTGATATTGAATTTCATATCGCGCAGGCTTATCAGTACAATCACCGGTATCAGGAAGCCATCGAGCACCTGAACGCCTTCAAAAAGAAAAACAAAAAACTTTCGGACATCGCGGACCACAAGATCGGCGAATGCAGGATCGGAGACAGCTTATTCCGGAGTCCGGCATACGTCGAGATCAAAAATGTCGGCAACACGATCAACAGCGCTTTCCACGAATATTCACCGTTGCTCAACGCCGATGGAACAACAATGATCTTTACCTCCAATCGCTCGACGGACCTCAACCAGATCAAGGAAGGGACCAACTTCGAGGATATTTATATCACGCAGCGGGAAGGAGACTCATGGCGGGAGCCACAGAAGATCAGTGAGGTATTGAATCACGAATTTCACGACGCAGCATGCTCCCTTTCTCCCGATGGAAAAACGCTCCTGCTCTATTACGAAGAGGGCGCGGGCGATATCTACATATCCAGACTCGAGGAGACCGGGTGGACGCCTCCCGTTCCACTCAATAAAAACATCAATTCACCACACCACTGGGAAACATCCGCCTGCATATCCTACGACGGAAAAAAATTGTATTTCACCAGCAACAGACCCGGCGGATATGGTGAACTGGACATTTATGTAAGCGAGCTAGACTCGAAGGGAAATTGGGGCAAGGCGGTCAATCTGGGGCCGAACATCAATACTACGCTCAATGAAGATTCCCCGTTTATCCATGCCGATGGCGTGACGCTGTTCTTTTCGTCTGATGGACACCCGAGCATGGGCAGCAATGATATCTTCAAAAGTGAATTCAGGGGCGGCAAGTGGAACAAGCCCGTGAACATGGGTTATCCGATCAATTCCATTGACTACGATGGTTTCTTCACGATGTCTCCCGACAAGAAGACCGGTTACTATTCCGCGATGCGTGAAGATGGAATGGGTAACGCGGATATTTTCCAGATCACATTTAACGATCCCCCACCACCGCCGCCACCTCCGGTTGAGGAACCGCCGGCAGTTGTAGTACAGGAACCTGAACCTGTCAAACAGGAAGAACCTAATGACTACGTTGACCCGATCATTGCGTTGCACAAGGAGATGAAAGTGGTGACGGTGTTGAAGGGTAAAGTGATCGACGAAACTACTTCCACTCCGCTTCAGGCCACGATCACACTTGTGAACAACGAAACCAACAAGGTAGTGACACGCATCACGTCAAAATCCGAAACCGGAGATTTCGAGCTCGTAATCCCTCACGGCGGAAACTATGGTGTTGCTACCGAGTCGAACGGATACCTGTTCAACTCCATCAACTTCAACCTTCCACAGTTTGCAGAATACCAGGAGATCGATACGCATATCCTTATGGTGAAGGCCGAGGTCGGTTCAAAGGTGGTATTGAAAAACATTTTCTTCGACACCGGGAAATCCGACATCAAATCGGAATCAGCGGCAGAGCTTGAGAAGATCCATCAATTGCTGATCGTGAATCCTCTTCTGAAGGTGCAGATCAACGGTCATACCGACAATACGGGAAATGCGGGCGCAAACATGACCTTGTCACTCGAGCGCGCACAAGCCGTTGTAAAATATCTCATAGAAAAAGGAATTGACGGCGCCAGGGTATCGGCAAAAGGATTTGGTTCTGAAAGGCCACTGGTTTCAAATGACGATGAGACCGAAGGTCGCGAGATCAACCGGCGCACGGAGATCGAGATCATCGAAGCCGGGCACGGCTAAAAACTCTCCTGTTTGTTCGCTACGTTTGGCGGCTCGGGTACGGTTTGCCTTACAACAATGAGATTGGGTATCACAATGCTGAACGTTGTCCCCTCGCCCACGGCGGATTCGACAACGATCTCGCCCCTCAACTTGTCGATTGTCTCCTTCACGATGTACAGCCCAAGCCCCGCTCCTTCACTCCTGTCTGTGGCACGGAAGAACATGTCGAAGATCTTTCTGATATAGTCTGCCGATATCCCGATACCATTGTCGCGGAAAACGGCAGTAAGCTTGTCGCTGCCAACCACAGCATCGATGGAGATCTCGCTCACCGATTTTTTGGGGTCCCTGTATTTGATGGCGTTGGAAACGAGGTTGTTCACGATCACGGACAAGCGGTAGGGATCGGAATACAATATTGCTTCCGATTTCACATGGATCGATTTGCGGATGTGTTCCGATCCTTCCATATACTTCATCCGCTCGAAGCTGTCTTCCAGCATACGCTGAAAGTCGACCGCTTCGACATTCAGCTCGCTGCGCGCATTGCGTGAATAGTCGAGGATCTCTTTCAATGTATCGTCGAGCTTGTGGACACTTTGCTGCATCATGTCGAAGTAGCCATTAAGATCAGGTTGCGCTTTTTTGTTCTCGACCTGTACGAGGTTGATCAGCCCCAACACCGACATCAGGGGTGCGCGAAGGTTGTGCGACACGCTGTAGACGAAGCTGTCGAGCTCCTTATTGATCTTCACGAGCTCTTCGTTCTGTTTTCTCAGCGCGAGCTCCGCGTTTTTTCTTTTCTGTTCGTGGTGACGTTGCTTCAATGCATTCTGAATAGCGGATGGCAGCCTTACAAGATTGGACTTCAGTACGTAGTCGTCGGCTCCCTGCTTCAGGCAATTGACAGCAAACTCCTCGGAGACAGTTCCGGTAACGAGGATGAAAGGCACCTCGACGTGTTGCTTACGGCAAATGGTAAGTGCTTCCAATGAATTGAATTGCGGAAGGGCATGATCGGAGAGAATCACATCGGGATCAAATGACTCGAGCGCCTCGATAAATTCGTCGCGGGTATCGACGCGGCGCGAAGTGAACAAAATACCCTGTTTATTAAGCGTGCGTTCGATCAGACCGACATCTTCTTCGAGGTCCTCCAGCATGAGTATTTTCAATTCCTTCTCCATAAATCACCGGGCTATTTTATCATTTAGGTGGCTGGTTCAACAACAGCCAGAAAAAACCGATCTCTGAAATTGCCTTGACGAACTTGTCGAAATCGACTGGCTTAACGATGTAAGCATTTACACCCAATTTGTAGGATTCGATAATATCCCTTTCTTCTTTAGAGGATGTCAAAACCACAACAGGTATTATTTTCTTTTGTTCATCAGATTTGATTCTCCGTAAAACTTCTATGCCATCTACCTTTGGCATTTTCAGATCGAGAAGGATCACTTTTGGAAAAGCGTTGAAATTTTCTCCAAAAATGAAGTTTAACGCTTCCTCTCCATCCCGCAAGTGAAGCAGGTGATTCGCCAGATTGTACTTTTTAAGCGCCCGAATGGTCAGGCCGGCGTCGTCCTGATTATCTTCCACTAAAAGGATTTCTACTGCGTTATTTTGCATGGTTAGTTAGAAATTGAAAACAAATTGAACCCGCCGCCATCATCCCATGACCGCTACGCCCTGAACAAATGTTGGTCGAAGGCTCGGATCTGGAATTTTCATATACATGTTACGACTACAGCCGAATTCATCAAATAACTTATCGACGTACTGCGTCCCTAAGCTTGTAGTGCTTTTTGTACCGGGACGAGGTACTCCATATTATCCCGACAAACAGAAAAATTTTAACGTCGGTCACAGAACGTCTCATGGTAACAGTGCCGATCATTTACCAACCCTCCGGCTACCTATCACAATTTCCAGACACATGACCTGATGATTCAGGAAGCCCGATACCAAATTTTCCTTTATAGAAACGCAAAAACCTCCTTATGAATCAAGAAGATTGAAAAAGACTTCAACCACAGCGATGGGCTTCATTAAAGATACGTGATGGAGACCACTATTCTAAAGATAATTGAAAAAAATACACTTAAAACGACAGCGGAAATTAACTCCACATGTAATTTCCCACGACAAATTTCGAAATTTAAGAGGTTACCTTGAACAAATATTACTCCGGCCTATCCCCGGTCACCCCAGTGTGGAGTGCACCCCACAAACCGGCCATTCACGACTCAAAAGGTAATCTAAAACTCACCGACGCTTTTCATCTCTCGCCGCTTTCCAATGCAGCTAATAGAAGGTTTTTCCAGATACCGCAGTTTTCGCCGTATCCAGGTAGTGCTGGTACGATTTTGAACCGGCAATTGTCAAAATCATAGCTTATGAGACCGCAAATAATTCTGGTAGTGGTGATGGGTCTGGCGATAGCTGGTTGCAAAAAACAACAATACAGCCAGCTGAAAAAGGAGAACGATTCCCTGAAAACGGAAATCATGGCTCGGCACCAGACCATGATCATGCTTCGGAACGCCGAAATGATTCTCGACACGATTGAACTGAACATGAGACAGCATGAAGATCAAAGTGAATTCCTGCCACGCCTTCAGTCGGTGTATACCTATGTGAAAGAATCGGAAGAAAACATTCTCAGAATGCAGCGCGAACTGCAAGCCAGTCGTTACGAGGCAAACGCCTACCTGATGATGGTGGATGCGCTCAAAGGCGAGCTCGGTGTTCGGATTGACAAGTCGGACATTATGGGCGACTCCGTGGGCGGATATGCGAGCAGCAATGCTGAGCTAACCGCGAATCTCTCCATGCAGGAACAACTGATCCTGGATCTTAAAAAAGATATCGAACGTAAACATCAGCAATTGAACAAGCTGGAGCAGGACGTCGTGGACCTGGAAGCCAGCATAGACATTTCGGACGCGGAGCGCGAATATGCTCGGGCACAACGGGTCGAGCTGATCGGGCGAAAAATGTTGCTATCCCCTCAAAAGAAACGCGAAACCATGCGGGAGGCCCTGGAGATCTATAAAAAAGCCTATATCCTTGGCAAGAAGGAAGCCCGGGAAAACATCGCTATACTGGAAGAAGCGCTGTGATTTATTTCCCGGCCAGCGGGGATAAGCTTTCGAATCAACAACTTTCCATTATTTTTGCAACGGGTTGCGATCTGGTAACCCGTTGTTTTTTATGGCTCCGTATTTCAATGGATAGAATTTCATCCCGATAAGGAGCAACTGGTCCCGTATTTCAATGGATAGAATTTGAGATTCCGATTCTCAAGATGTAGGTTCGATTCCTACCGGGACTACTTTCATCCCTTCAACTTGTCGGGACGATTCTGAAGATGCAGGTTCCCTGCCCGACTGACTAATAACATTTGCGGATCACCCCGTGGTTTTTAATGAATTGTCGACCTTCAAATTTGATTGTAAGCAGGTCGGCCAGACGTGGATTCCTACCCGGACTAATCATTCATACCTTCAACATGTCAGACTATTCTGAAGATGAAGATTCCCGCCCAAACCGCCCAATCGGTTTACTTCGCTCGGGCACCACGGATATTCAAGTTAACATATTAGACAAATCTCATCGGTCAGGCGGAAAATTCCGCCAGGGTTAGATCAAAGGATATGATGATTATTCCAATCTAATTATCACAAGTAACAGACTTCAGCGAGGCAAGAGTACCGTAAACACCGACCCCTTATTTATCTCACTTTTAACTTGAATTTTTGCCTGAATAAGGTCAGCTGCTCTTTTCACGATTGAAAGGCCAAGACCCGTTCCCTGTATCTTTTTTGTCGAATCGACTCTGTAAAATGGTTCGAATATCTTCGCTATATCCGCGGTACTTATTCCCAGTCCATTATCCATAACATCCACGCCAATATGATCAGTGGTGGTGAACATGCTTACCTCAACAAGATTATGGTTAGGCGAATATTTGATTGCATTTGTCAAAAGGTTGATGAAGACATTCCGAAGCAATTTTTCGTCGGACTGAATAATTTCAGGCACACGTTCGTCGATTGATACGTGGATCTTGTGTGAACCGCTATTTACAGCGCACTGAACCTCGTGGGCAATATTTGAAATAAAATCGCGGATCTTCACTGGTTTTATATTCACGGCGATCTTTATCGAATCCGTTTTTCCCATTGTGAGAACATCGTCAAGAACGAATGTCATGTGACATGCCTGTCTTTCTATGTTTTCTATTCTTTTAAGCATGTCTTCCCTGGAGTCGTACTCAAGCCTGCGTTTCATCAGGTCGGTTGTGAACTTAATATTGGAAAGGGGTGTGCGAAACTCGTGAGACGCCATGGAGATAAACTTGTTCTTCATGTCGGTGTGTTCCTGTATCTTTTCATTGGCTTCCTGTAATTTGTTGGTCATTGTATACAACTCCAGATTTGCTGATTTTATGACTTTATTCTGACCGACGAGCTTCTGATTCAATTGTAACAAGTCATTTGTCCGATTGATCACATTTCTTTCGAGATCACGATTCAAGGTTTGCAATTTTATATCCTGATTAACCCTTTCAGTCACATCATATGCCAGCACCAATTCTGATTTTTTTCCATCAAATATTATCTCGTGTGATGAGATCTCCACATATCGCAATTCGCCATTTTTTATTTTATGCCGCCAGACTCCGGACCAGTGATAGTTCAAGTTAAAGTCGAGTTTTGTTTTCTCCGCTTTATCTATTATAGCCGGAACATCTTCGGTCGGCCTTATATCCCTGATCGACATATTCAAAAATTCAGATTCGCTGTAGCCATATAAAGAAACGGCAGCATCATTTACCGTTAAAAACTTCAGGGTAGTCAGATCATAAACCCACATAGGGTGGGGATTTTTTTTGAAAAGTTTTATGTAGACCTTCTCCTGAGTAGAGTAATGGTCGTTGACTTGCCGATAAAGGTAGGCGAGTGAAAGGCAGTAGCCTGTGATAAACAACAGGTCCTTGGTAATCTCGAAGACGCCAGGTGTAGCGTTAGTAAATATCTGAATACAGACAATGCTGATCTCGGCTATCAAAAAGAATATAACGAGCCAATTGATCGTGCGAATAAACTTCGTTGGTTCAAGATCCTTGCTAATTACGTGTGTCATTTTCCTGCCTGGTTATATGAGGCCTTCGAAATGTTAAAAACTTACATTTACACCGGTAGAAATACGAAGTGGATTTTGCAAGCTTCCATTGAATGAAGGCGCGTTTGGATCGGATGCATCCCATGCCACCAGACTGCGATATTTTTGGTTCAACACATTTTGGCCGTTAATGAAAATAGAAGTCTTTTTACCGACGTTATAACTAACCGACATATTCACCAACGAATAGCCGGCAATTGTTCGTCTTTTACCCTGATCATCATTGGAAAAGTCTACCATTCTCTGCTTACCAGTTTGTATCAACCGCATTGAGAATTGTAAGGCCCTGAATTTGACATCAATACCTGCGCGTCCTTGCCATGGTGCAATTGACGGTTGCTCCACTTCCCGGATGACCGAAGATTCATAAACTGAAACGCTTCCGCCTAAATAACTGATCGATGACCAAGCGTTTACTTTTACCTTGCCAACGTCAAACAAACCGGTGACCATGAAGTCCACGCCGAAGTTCCGTTGACTGCCCTGATTAAAGGGAACGCTTATGTATGAGACATCCCATCCGAGAAATTTATTGTTGTATAAATTGGTATAGCCATTATCCGAAACATCAGTGATCATATTATCAACAATAGATTTATAGGCCGTGAGTGTCGCACTGAACTTCCTGGTGATCTTTTGATGAATGCT
>CBHTUB010000229.1:0-9172 GCA_966095595.1 uncultured Chryseosolibacter sp.
GATCTCATCGATATCAAGGTGGACAATGGCTGGGTGTATCTGGAAGGTGAAGTGGAATGGGACTATGAGCGAAAGGCTGCCGAACGCGCCATTGAAAATCTGAAAGGCGTACGGGGCATCGTCAACAAGATCAGGGTAAAGGCCAATGTCATCGATGCGCGCGATGTCAAGAAGAAGATCAATGCTGCCTTTCACCGGAATGCAGCTATCAATGCTGCGAACATTTCGGTTTCTGTCCGAGGTCAGGAAGTCGAGCTTGCCGGCAGGGTAAGGTCGTATGACGAGAAAAAACGCGCCGAAGAAGTTGCTTTGTCAATGCCCGGCGTAAGTGCGGTCACAAGCAAGCTCGTGATCGACGCCGAAGTCCTTGCAGATTAAGAACACGAAATGATGTCAGGAATGTCAACAAATATTTCTGCGCTAGCTGAGCTTCGACAGCTGTTAAAGTCTTCCGATGGAACGCCGAACAAAAAGGTGTTTGCGGGATTTGATGGTTTTGTCGACAAGATCAAAAAAGCCGTGAAGGAAAAGCAAAACACACGAACGGTATATTTCGATACCATCCGGGAATTTGCCGATCGGATATTGATGGTCTGCGGAAAGAGCGGTCAGATACAGATGGATATTCAAAGGGTCAAACTTGGAGGCAATGCGCCGATACTTTCGAATGCGCTCGGCAAGCTCGGCGTCCGCAGTTACTGTCTCGGAAGCCTGGGCTATCCGAAGCGGCATGAAGTATTTTCAGGGATGAGTCCCTTGTGTGACACCATCAGTGTTCTGGAGCCGGGGCTTAGTGACGCCGTTGAATTTGGCGATGGCAAGCTCATCTTTTCCGAGCTGGAAGTATTCGAGCAGTACAACTGGGAGTACATAGTAAAGGTAGCCGGTATCGACACGATAGCGAAAGCGGTGTGCGAAAGTGCTGTGATCGGATTTGTAGATTGGGCAAATCTGCCGCATGCGAGCAACATATGGGAGGGAATGCTGGAAGATGTAGTCAAGCCATCGGGGCGAAAGGATTTTCTTTTTCTATTCGACCTTTGTGATCCCTCCAAAAAGACGACACAACAGATAGATGAGGTTCTCGATATCATCAGTTGCTTTTCTCCCTATGGGAAAGTGACGTTGGGCTTGAACGAAAATGAAACACTGAAGATATGGGCGGCCTTGCGGGGAATGGATTTCGTAAAGGATAGGGAAAAGATGCCGGCCATTCTCGAGGCAGGAGATTTTCTGTACAAGTCGATGGATATCGATTCATTGCTTGTCCACCCTATCGACAGAAGTATCGTTTACCGGAAACTCGAGACGATCGAGTTGGAGGGACGTCTCGTTACCAGACCCCGGGTACTCACCGGGGGAGGAGATAACCTGAATGCGGGATACAGCCTTGGACTTATTTCCGGCTTCACTACATCTCAATGCATGTTGCTCGGCATGGCTGCGTCGGGTGCCTATATCCAGAACGGCTCGAGCCCTGATCGTCAGGACATCATCGAATACCTCGATGTGTGGATACGCGACCTTGAAAAAAAGGAACTGCAATCCGCCAGACATGAATTTACGCACAGACACGAATAAATTATCAAACACTTTAAAACGATAACAAATGAAGATCACGATTCAAACTCCCGATTTCAAGGCGCAGAAAAAATTGATGGATTATGTAACAACCAACGTCATGAAACTTTCCGTTTTTGGCGACCGCGTACTTGAAGCCCGGGTCCTCCTGAAGCTCGACAAGTCGGACACGAAGGAGAATAAGATCTGCGAATTGAAGCTGGTGATTCCCGGTGGCGACCTCTTTGCACAGAAGCAAAATGGCACGTTTGAGGAAGCACTGTCGAAATGCGTCGAAGCCCTGAAGCACCAGATCGGACGATGGAAAGACTCTGTGAATAATGGAAAGCTTCGCGGATCAGTGACTCCACTTGAATCTGAGGAAGCATCGATGCGACAGATCGTCGAATGAAGATTGACGATCGATGAAAAATGACTGCCAGACAAAGCTGATCTCAAGATCCTCGCTGGCGTTGTAGGTCATGGCAGGAAGGAAGATCGTCAAATTGGTCCGGGGCGAATAGATGACGGTCGCAGTCAGTGTGATCAGCGGTGTGAGTTCCTTTGATGCCATGATCGACGTGTTCCATTTTGTTGGCATTAGCGCTCTGGGTGAGAATCGAAGGTTCGTGAGTTGTGAGACTTCTTGTGAACTGGTGGCTCCGGTGCTATTGAGAAATGCCCCAAGGTTCAAATACCAGCCTTTTGAAAACACATGATCTGCTTCTATGCAAGCGTTCAGTTGTTGCGCTGTATTATTCCTCGCCAGGAAATATTGGAATTCACCCTTGAAGCCCGTTTCCCTGATGCTGCCTGACCACCCGACACCGGCCGTTGGTTGTTCATGGTACATGCCGACGAGAAATTGGAGATCGTAGTTCGCTACGTTTTTGAAATACTTCACGGCAGCAACCATGTTATCGGCCTCTTTTGTAAAAGAAACCGACGTTTCGATGTAGTCCATTTCGCCCGTAATGTACTGGAGCTTTAGCCCGTCAATACCGGGGCGCTCTTCGTAGTCGAAGTCGAGGAAGTTAAACGTATTGAAAAGGTCATTCGGGTTCCACGTTGTGCCGATGCCCCAGTTGACGCGTTGTCTTCCGATGCGTAGATTCCATTTATCCTCTGCATATTCGATCCATAATCTGTCGATCGTCGAGTTAAGGACCATTCGCTCATCCTCAACAAGGTTCCAGGTGAGGTCGAGGGCTTCATTCCTGTTCCTGAGCAGACCGGAAAAGTCGGGAACCGTGGCCACCTCTTCACCCCAGAATAGGCGATCACGCAGTTCGACGGCAGTTGTTAGTCCTCTCATGGGATGCCACCGTACATTGAGTCGATGGTGAATGAGATTTCCCGTGATCAGATTCGTCAGGTTCTCCTGATAGTTCAAGGATTGCAGATCTTTAAGATATCCGTTAACCTGTAACCTGGCCCTTAACGAATCCTGGCCCAATGCAAAATTCCATAGTAACGCGAACGGTATCCAACACAAGTATTTCATACCAGCTCATGCTTCACGTTGACGTCGACTGCCGCCGTATCGGATGACACCTGGCCGTCCACAAGCGTGATCACCCGTCGCGCTCTTTCGATCACACGCTGATCATGTGTGGAGAAAATGAATGTCATATTCTCCTGCCTGTTAAGCTCCAGCATGATGTCCAGGAGATTTCCTGCTGATTTTGAATCGAGATTTGCCGTGGGCTCGTCAGCCAGTATGAATTTCGGCCGGGACGCCAATGCTCTGGCAACCGCGACACGTTGTTGCTGTCCTCCCGAGAGCTGCGCCGGTCGCACGTTCATTTTATCCGAGAGACCGATCTGAGCAAAGAGATCGCGGACACGTTTTTTGATCTCGCTTTTTTTGGTATGCTGCAGCTGCATGATCAGCTCGACATTTTCACTGGCGGACAATACCGGGATAAGGTTAAACGATTGAAAAACAAAACCAATATTGTGTAGTCGGAAATCGATAAGCTCGTTGTCCGAAAGGCCGGTCACATTCACGCCGTTGATAATGATCTTTCCTTCGTCAGGTTTATCCAAACCACCTATCAGATTCAACAACGTAGTCTTGCCGGAACCTGAAGGACCGACAAGCGCGGTGAACTCACCTTCCTCCACGTGCAAGTGTACATTGTTAACAGCCACTACCGGCACGGTATCGGGATTGTACACCTTGCGAATATTATGGGCATCGATCACTGTGGTCATATTTTTCGCTATTTTATTTCTGAAGAGCTTCGACCGGTTTCAGCCTGATTGCCTTGATGGCTGGTATCAGCGAGGAGAGCAAGGCCGCACCCGTTACTATTACCAGTTCGTCAGGCATCTTCTCCCATGGGAAGTCCGGATAGATCACCGGACTAAAACCGAACTCCGACATCGTCATACCTCCGATGGATGAAATGTCGATACCTTTGCCTCGATATACCTGTACGATGATCCAGGAGAGTAAAACCCCTGGAATCATTCCCGTGACCGTGAGAAAGATCGTTTCGGTCAGGATCATACCAAACACTTTAAGACGATTCATTCCTACAGCAAGCAGCATCCCGAGTTCTTTGGACCTTTCCAGTACCGCCATCAGCATCGTATTGATGATCCCGAAGGACAATGCAAGCATGATAATGATGATGAAGATGTTCGAATAAGAATCGGTTGTGTCGATCATGAGTTTTGTCTCGGGAGAGATCTCGCTCCACGTTTCGACCAGGTGGGTGTTGAAGAGCCGTTTAATTTGTGCCTTTGCTTCGGACACCCGTTCGTCATGGTCCAGTACCACTGCGACTTCGTGAAACGCATTTCCGATCGAGAGCAGCTTGTTCAGATCACTGCGCTGTACATAGGCAATTCTTTCGTCACGGGGTGCGTTATCCGTTTTGTAAATTGCCACTATCCGGAATGCACCCGAGACAATATTGTTTTCGGGATCAATGAACGTCAGCACCACCTTGCTACCAGGTCGCAGATGCATTTTCGCAGCAAGTTTTTTACCGATCGCGATCTGATTTTTCTTTTCGGGAGAAAACAATTTTCCCTCGATAATCCTGGCGTTGAAATTTGATACTTTGTTTTCATCTTCAGCATCTATGCCAACAATTTGCAGTCCTGTAGATCCGCTACCGGTCATGAGCATTCCGTGGCTGACAGTCCTTACCGCTATTGAGCTTACACCGGGAACCGTCGACACTTTACGAACGACCGAATCATAGTCATCCTTGAATTTCGGATGATGGATTTGGATGTGAGATACTTCCGTATCGATCACAGCGCGCACGCGTTCCTGGAGAATCCCCTTGTAAAGGCTGAGCACGAATAGCCCGGAGATCAGTCCCACCATGACAGAACACATGATGATGAGGCTCCTCACTTTATTCCTCCAGATGTTTCGCCACGCCAATATGACAATCACCATAGTCTTTTATTTTTTCATTGCTTTAACAGGGTCGATCCGCAGGGCAACGATGGCCGGATAAACGGACAGCAGGAGCCCGATGCCAAATACAATCAACCCCTGCGTGACGAATGTGGTCAGCTCCATCGACGCAGGAAAAACAGGCTCGAAGTTGAATTGCTTATAGACTTCCGCGATCTCTCCGCTCAGTCGGATCGGTTCTTCCTTCAGGTAATAAACTACAGGCACGCTCGTCAACAAACCCGCAACAGATCCCATGACCATCGTAAAGGCTGATTCAATGATAAAAAGCATCGCAAGCTTCCACTTTTTCATGCCGATCGCCACCAGCATGCCCATCTCGTATTTCCGCTCGACCGTCATCATGAGAAGCGTTCCGAAGATGCCGAAGCCGATGAGCAGGTAGAGAATGATCAGTATGATGAACATGCTGGCCTTGTCCATTCTGATGTGCTGGTCGACATCCGGCAGCAACTCCTTCCAGCTCATGATCTCATAGTCCGAGTGTTTCGACTCTCCTGCGATGAGATCCAACGTGCGGGATAATTTCTGATCTGTTTCGAGGCCGATCACATAAGATGTAAGCATGTGTGGTGCGGAATAGAACTGTTGAGCGGTTTTGAGAGGCATGAACAGAAGCTGGTCGTTCAGTTCCGGCGTGCCGAATCGCAGCACGCCCGTGATAGGATACTTGCCTGCGGCCATCGAGCCGTGGTATCCCTGACTTATCAGGTACAGTGTGTCTGATAATTTTAGACGAAGTCTTTTTAGCAACCCTTCTGTCATGATGACAACATTCGAGTCGGCGGCCGTGAGGTAGGCGCCTGCGATCATTCGGGCCTGGAGCGACGTGATCTTGTTTTCATCCTCGGGTGATATACCGACAACCATACAACCCTTTGTGTTGTCTAATGACGAAGCCAGTGCATACGATTCTATTCTGGGCGCAAGTGCCGTGATATTCGACAATGCCTTGATCCTTGTTTCATAGTGCCGATCCTGTTCGAAACTATTGTCCAGAACCTGATGATCCCAGTAACCGCTTCGGTGCACCTGAATGTATCCCGTATAGTAGCCTACCATGTTCTTTATGAAATGGTCGAAGACGCCGTCTTGCAAACTGCTTGCTGTCACCGACAGGATGACGGCGAAAAATATCGCTGATATGGTTATCGCGGTCCTGTGCTTGTTTCGCCAGAGGTTTTTCCATGCAAGCATCAGCCACATATCAATTCAGGGTTTTTTGTTGCTGAAGGGTGAAGAAGGCATCCGGTATCGGCTTGTCGTACGAAATCCTTGAATAGATAAGTACGGTCTTCTGTCCTGGCTTATCTGCGGGGATCATCTCCAGACGCGTGGGGATCAATCTGCCGTCCATGACTTTGATATCGTAGGCATTCATCGTGTTGAGGACCTCGCCATCTTCGTCGTAGAACTTCGTGTGAAGCTCGATAAGATCTTTTTTGTCAACGCACAAGATCAGTTTGCCCCACACAATCGCCGCTTCGGGCTTCGGTACCATTTTGATGATGTAGCAATCTCGCCCCGAGATCGTCGTGTCTCCTGCAAAGGAATGCTCATAATCCTCAACCATGGACGATTCCTTCACGAGGTCATCATTGGTGAAATCGGTGCCCATCCATGACTGTGACATCATCGAGGGAGGAAGTTTAATTGAACGTTCGAGTGTTGGAACCCAATTCCACACCTCTTTTCCCCGTTTCAGGAATGCCACGCCTTTCTCCCTTGCGGGACTTTCGATCAGTATCATGGCAAATTTTTCTCCCTTCGTCCAGGTCTTTACTTTCATTTCGCGGCTCCACGCGGGGCGTACGGTTCTTATGATCAGCTCAGCCTGCGACGTTTCGCCGCGCATTTTGTCGGTTACTTTCTTTATGACCTCGCGCGCATCGGGTTGTGATTGCTGGAGAAAGCAAGTAATGTAAAGGGCGATGTTCAGGATAAGCATAATGAGAAACAGTATCTGTCAACGTTAGGGACATTCGATGATATTAACCGTGATCGATGTCATCGCACCGGGTGATATTCGTCACGCGGCGGCCGGATCCCATCACGAACATAAGTCTCGCCATTCGATGATGGCGCTCATTAGCCTCATTGCGGGTGAGCGTTACATTGGTGTCAAATATTTTTCCTATGGACTACGAATTCTCGATACCCTATACCGTAACCAACATCATAGCGATTGCATCGGCGATCATGGCGATGCAATGGCCAACGAGCGCCCGCGTACTGTTGGGCGCCATCTTTATCGGGGCAGCATGTCTCAATACTTATCTGGCCATCGTTAACCCGCAGGTATACGTTGGCTATGGCGAGATTACAGCCAGCACGTTGTACCGATCTGTCATTCTCGGTCCTTTTGCCGCACATGCCCAACGTTATGTGCTGATGATCGCAATGTGCCAGTTGCTGATCGGTGCATACACGTGCTACAAGGGACGGCCCATGAATGTGGCCATGATCGGCGGAATCATTTTCCTGCTGGCTATTGCGCCTCTTGGCATTGGTTCTGCATTCCCGTCCACACTTATCATGGCGCTCGCCTTTGTAATTCTGCTGGGCAGGAAGATCGATCTCAGCATTTACGAGCTCATCAGGCAAAAGTCGAATACTCACGATAAGTCCATCTACATATGAAAGCATATATGAAGTTGAAATGTATTTTGACGATCCACGTCGTTGCATTGCTCCTGTGGTATCCGTCATATGCCCAGATGCGGTCAGGCGATAATGTCGTGATCGATGAGCCCGTTGACTACGACCTGTATGTGGCGGGCGGTGTGGTTACCATCAACGCGCCGGTCAGGGGTGACCTGATCGTTGCCGGAGGAACGGTAATTGTGAACGACACGGTCACCCAGGATATTCTTGCAGCGGGAGGTAATGTTTCGCTCAACGGATTTGTTGCCGACGATATCCGGTGTGCAGGTGGCACGATCGAGCTGAACGGCTCTGTGCGCGGTGATTTCCTTGTAACCGGAGGTGAGATCAAGGTCAGCAACAATGCCATTGTCTTTGGAAATATTTTGGGCAGTGGCGGAGAAGTGACCATAGATGGAAATGTAAAGGGGAATATCAGGAGCGCATCGGGTGCGTTTACGTTGAATGGCACCGCAGAAAAGGAACTGGAGGCAAAAGGAGATAAGATAGTCATCAATGGGCAGGTGGTCGGCAGAACCGTTATGGCAGCGAACACGATCGAACTCGGCACCGATGCACAATTCGACGGAAAGGTGAGCTACTGGAACAAGTCGGGTTCTCTTGATTTTGGGAATTCGCTTCGCGGCGGCAATGCGGTCTATGATTCCTCGCTCGAGATCGACAGCGGGAAATGGCATTATCTCGGATTTGTTTCCTTCGTCATGGCGCTGTGGTATCTCGGAACGGCGCTGGTGATGATCCTCCTGATCCAATATCTGTTCAGTATGACATTGCGAAATGCGGCCAAGACTGTCAGAGACACTTCGTTGAAATCGCTGGGCCTTGGGTTCTTGTTCCTTGTTGGTGCTCCGATCGCGATTGTGATCGTCTTTATAACGGTGATAGGCATTCCCGTCAGTATACTTCTGTTGGTCGCTTACATTACGCTTCTGCTCCTGGCCACCGTTATTGTTGCATTGCTGATCTCGAATTGGATCAACAATACCTTCTATCAATCGTCATGGGGAAATGGACGGATTGTTCTTGCGGCGTTTGGGATCTTCATCTTTCTCAAGCTCGCGTCGCTTACGCCGGTGATCGGTCCACTTATAATGCTGTTGCTTGTGTGCATGGCGTTCGGTGGCATCTTGCTGAATGTTAAGTGGAGACGGAATAAAGCGCTTTCCCTTACCTGATCATTATTTAAAAAACCGAATTATGTTTCTTGAAAAGACAGACGTTCAAACGGCGGAAACCGAAGTTTGCTGCCCGTTGTTCAACCCGGAATTATGGAAGGATAAACTGCATTCCTGGAATGAAAAGCTTTTCCTTAAAGATTCAGTTCCGGAAATATTTCACATCCCGCTCCCGGGTTCCTATGCAAAGGCAATTGAGAGAATGTGGCGAGCTGCCACGGACGCCGGCGCCGCGCCGGATCTGAAGGATTTCCTTCTCCTTGCTCATGATCCTTCTGCCTTCAAGGCAGAGTTGTACATGTCGATCACGAAGGAGATCGAGGGTTATGAG
>CBHTUB010000230.1:0-9101 GCA_966095595.1 uncultured Chryseosolibacter sp.
GCGGTATCAGTTCGCAGCACTATCGATTCCCCGAAACCTGACCCGGTATCTGATTGACCGGAAATACCTATGCTGTACCCCGATTGTATATCTCCGCGAAGCAATGCGTAGTGGTACAGGAATCGCGAGTTGATCGGAAGAAAGGTCGCGCTCACGACGGCTGAGCTTCCCGGTCTCATAACGATCGTATCGGCATGCGTTGCGATCGCAGGTGTACGAATACCCTCGGGAGAGGTGATCACGAGCGTAGAAGGGAAAATGTTCAACACACGTTCGCTTTGATTTTTGATTGTGAGGTTGATGACGACGCTTTGCTGTGACAATACGCCGTAGGAAAGTGAATTTACACAGGAGAGCAACTCGCCGGATGACGATGCCATTTTGTACGGAATGGTATCGGAAACCATTGCCGACTGTTCAGTGGTGTTATCGGAACAGCGCCAGCAGAGGAGCGCGGCGCAAAAAAGAAAGATTGAGTGCTTCATACTAAAACCAAGATATTCCGCCTTTCGACGGAATATCTTTTTTCAAACCTAAAACATAAACTAGAGTGTTGACCAAACTGAATAGCTATGTGGCGGCGCCTGGATCTTCACCCACTTGTCTCCCTGTGTAACGGGCTGCCATCCTGAATGACCAGTGTAGTCTTTGATGGTGCGGCTCGCCCAGTTTGTCTGGATCCAGCGTTCCGTCCAGTTGTCGGAATCGTTCAGATAAACGATCAACCCAGGTGTTCCATTTCTTCTTGCGATGTATTCGTCAGTGTCGGCATACAGAATGGATGTGTTACCCACTGCGAGGTTCCTGTGTATCCAGATCAGGTTGTTCAATCTTTCTTTATTCAGCCATTCCTCGTAATCGCGGTAGAACACACATGGATAACCTTCATGTGTCATGATATAGGCATAGGCGAGCATTTTATCCCAGATGATATCGGTATCGTGGTTGGCCACGAACGTTACGGTTTTTGCCGGGTCGCGTTTCCACAACATGTCATCGTTCAGCCTGGTCATGTTGTTGCCATCGAACGCTTCATCCATTTTGTAGTATAGCGCAAAGTCGAACGCGGAAGAAGTACGGTTCGTTCCGTCGACCCAGCCCTTCAGCACTCCTGCGTTGCTGTCCCAGTTCTCTCCGACTGCAAAACCTCCGACGTTGTTCACCCAATCACGCACAACCCAGGCGCCGAAGCCTTTTACGTAGTCGAATCGCCAGCCGTCGAACCCCATGGTCCCTTTGTAATATTTTCCAACGGCATCGCTTCTGAGCCAGAGCCAATCCTGTACATAGCTCTTGACGTGGCTCAGATCGGGGAATCCTCCGAATGAACCTTCATCGCTTGCCCTGGCGTCGTTGGGGTGGAAGTCATAATAGCTGCGTTGAAATTTTCCCGACAGCGGAGTGAACCTGGTCCACGTATTTCCGCCGGTAAACGGATTGTATTCAGATGCTCCGCCGCTATTGTGGTTGATCACGATGTCGGCGTACACCTGTATATTCTTTGCGTGAGCATTCGTGATCAGCGTAGACAATTCTGTTCTCGATCCAAAACGTGTTTCGGTTGACCCCATCTGATTGTAGTTTCCAAAATCGTAGTAGTCGAATGGATCATAGCCCATGGAGAATCCGCCGTTCTGCGCCTTACTTGCAGGGGGCAGCCACACAGCGGAGAAGCCTGCGTTGTCCCATGCCGTTAGCTTGCTGTTCACGGTATTCCACCACGTACCACCGGCGGGCACGTCCCAATAGAAGGCTTGCATGATCACGCCACCTCCTACGCCCGGAAGTTTGGCGTCTTCGGGACTTACGGGACTGGTTACGGTAATTTCATTCTGAACTTCGGGATGAACGTCGACCACTGGTTCGTTGGCACAACGTGTGAGGGAGAGAACGCAAAGAGCGGCTACTATAGCGCGCCAGCGTCCTGGTCTGGTAGTTTTCCTTTTCATAGGTTCGTTTGGGTATATAGATGTTTGGTTTAAGCCATTTAAGTCATCCAAACCTTCACCTTTCGTAAGATTCTCCCCTTTGAAGGTTAACCACTATTCGTCCAACAGGTGATTGAAATAATGCGGGAAAAATGATGAAAGCAAACGATTGAAATTTTGCAAATGTTAGCAAACGATTGCGGTTGCGTGTTAGCGGTTTCGATTGCGATGAAAAAATTTTTTACGTGTTGCGACTCGTAAAAGCACTAGCGCGGCCGTGGTAGACGTTTCGGGTTCGGCGTTTTGAGTTTCGCGTTCCGGGTTTTGACGATTGCGTTGTGGAATGATTATGCGGTCTGCGTTCCACATGATATAACAAAAAAGCCACGTCGTGTGACATGGCTTTGTTTCGATACTTTTGATCGATAATTAATATCTGTAGTAATCCGGTTTGTATGGACCTGCCACTTCAACACCGATATACTTCGCCTGTGAAGCCGAAAGCTCCTCAAGCTCCACTCCTATCTTCTTCAGGTGAAGTCTTGCTACTTTCTCATCGAGATGCTTAGGCAACATATAAACCTTGTTCTCATACTTGTTGGAATTGTTCCAAAGCTCGATCTGCGCCAATGTCTGGTTCGAGAATGAATTGGACATTACAAATGAAGGATGGCCCATTGCGCAGCCGAGGTTTACAAGACGACCTTCTGCAAGCAGGATCACCTGGCGTCCGTTGGCAAGCGTGTAAATGTCCACCTGAGGTTTGATGGTATCTTTCTTGCCGTTCTTATTCAACCAGGCAACGTCGATCTCATTGTCGAAGTGACCGATGTTACACACGATCGCCTTGTCTCTCAACGAAAGGAAGTGGCGATCTACAACGATGCTGTGGTTACCTGTAGCCGTAACAATGATATCGGCTTCTTTTGCAGCGTCGTCCATTTTTTTGACGGCATATCCATCCATGGCAGCCTGCAGGGCACAGATCGGGTCGATCTCGGTTACGATCACGCGTGCGCCAGCCCCCCTGAGCGATGCCGCTGAACCTTTACCGACATCACCATAACCTGCCACCACAGCGACCTTACCGGCGATCATGATGTCAGTAGCACGGCGGATCGCATCCACACATGATTCCTTGCATCCGTACTTGTTGTCGAATTTGGACTTCGTTACAGAGTCGTTGATATTGATTGCCGGCAGCGGAAGCTTGCCGTTGTTCATTCTTTCGATCAGGCGATGTACACCTGTTGTAGTTTCTTCCGAGATACCCCTGATCCCTGCAACCAGCTCAGGGAAACGGTCAAGAACCATATTTGTAAGGTCTCCTCCATCATCGAGGATCATATTCAATGGCTTTCCGTCCTTAAAAGCAAATAAAGTTTGCTCGATGCACCAGTCGAACTCCTGCTCGTTCATTCCCTTCCAGGCGTAAACCGGAATTCCCGCAGCGGCGATGGCAGCAGCGGCATGGTCCTGTGTAGAGAAAATGTTGCATGATGACCATGTTACTTCTGCACCAAGAGCAACAAGTGTTTCAATCAGCACAGCGGTTTGAATTGTCATGTGCAGGCATCCTGCTATCCGGGCACCGGCGAGTGGCTGTTTCTTGCCAAATTCTTCGCGAATTGCCATCAATCCGGGCATTTCTGCCTCTGCTAAGGTAATTTCCTTACGACCCCATTCGGCCAGTGAAAGATCCTTAACCTTGAACTTTACTTTTTGATCTACAGTCATTTTTTAAGCTTTTTCGGGTATTTATGCCTTTCATCTGAAAAGCAGGCACAAAATTAACACAAAGGATTCTGATAAGCTAAGGTTTGTTAACCTGGAAACGCTTACAAGCAGGAACCATTAACCACCGGCCCTGGTTTAAAACCAGGGGAAAATTTTATGACCAGGCCATTGATAAAAATAGCAGTAGTGTCCGACGTGGTATGCCCGTGGTGCTACATCGGCAAGCGAAGACTTGAAAAAGCCGTTGATCAACTAAAGGACCAGGTGGATTTCGAGATCGCCTATTATCCTTTCGAGCTCAATCCGAACATTCCCGTTGGGGGAATCGATCATAAACAGCACCTGACCGAAAAATTCGGGAGTGATGAGGCGTACGAGCGCCTGACGGGCAACGTTGTGCGTGTTGCAGCTTCAGAGGGACTTACGTTCGACTTCGACAAACAAAAAGTTTCACCGAACACACGCAATGCACATCGACTACTCCTGCTGGCACGTGAAGAGAATCATCAGCTCGAATTGGCCGAGGCGTTGTTCAAGGCATATTTCACCGATGGAATCGACCTTTCAAAAAATGAAAACCTTCTGAAGATCGCCGCGCAGGTCGGGCTCGACGAACAAAAAGTCAAAGCATTCCTCGAAAGCGACACAGGCCTGACCGAGGTAGCTGCCGCAGAAAAAGAATTACACGACATGGGCATCACCGGTGTGCCTTTCTACATCATCAACGATAAATACGGGATCTCCGGAGCACAGGCAACATCGACGTTTGTCAATGCCTTCGAGAACATCGGAAAGGAATTAACGATGGCTGGTGAGTCGTGTGATGTGGACAGGAAGAATTGTTAGGAGAGGCACAATTCAGGTTTCAGATTTCAGATTTCAAATTTCAAGTTGTATGCCTGAAGCGTGCAGCATGAAGCTTGCAGCCCTTCTCCGCGACGATATCAACATCCATCCATCCGCTTCAGAAGCTCGAGACCAAACTCCCAGAAGCCGAGCTTTGACTCGGAGTTGATGTGGCCTGCATTGCCAATGTTCACGAGCTGACTGCCCCAGGCGTTGGCGAATGTGCGTGCGCGTTCGATGGAGACATATTTATCGTTCGCGCTGGTCACCGTGATAGACGGAAACGGTAGCTTGTATAATGGCATTGGCGTGAACCCGGATGTTCCCGGCGGGTAAACTTCGGATTCTGTATCACTGGGAGCAACAAGCAATGCACCCTTTATTTTACGGTTGTATTTTTGCGCCCAGAATACGATCGCGCTACAGGCGAGGCTATGTCCTACGAGGACCACATTGGAAGGGTCATTTTTTACGACATATTCATCAATGGTCTCAATCCACTTTGTCATCTCGGGAGTATCCCATTCACGCTGTTCTATCCTTTTGAACTGAGGATAACGTTTTTCCCACAAGGTCTGCCAGTGTTGTTCACCTGAGTTGTTGAGACCAGGATGAATTAAAACTTCCGAACAAAATTCCATCTCACTTCTGTTTTTTAATCAGGTCTTCGTGCTTGATCACTGCGGTCCACACACTCGTTTTTCCGCCATCCATTCGCGCCCAAACGGGGACGATAACTCCGTTCGCTGCCGATATATTGGTATAGTCACCGAAAAAGCTCGACTCCTCCGGTGTGAATGGCGTCTCGCTGATCTTTGTCTCGTTGAATGACCTGCCTCCATTCGTCGACCACGCGAGATACACATCGGTCCTTGTGTCGTCGTATGATCGCCGGTCGTAGTATACCACATAAATATATCCGGTGGACTGATCCACCGTCATCCACGGAAGGTACTGATGTCGCCGGGTATCATCATTATTGACACGTACCGCAGGTGTCCAGTGATCGCCATTATCAGCCGAGCTGATGAACCACACATCTGTATTGTCGGCGCCGTTGCGTGTATCGGCCCACACGATGTAAAGGTGCCCATAGGCCTGTGTCGAACTGTTATTGCAAACGAGAATGGGCATACCGTTGGCGCGGTCATGGCCCGGGACCGGGATATCCCACCCACCGAATTGATTCGTCACGGCAATGTCGTTCGTTAGCCAGGTCGACCCTCCGTCGTAGGAGCGGTCCATGAATATGTAATTCTGGTTGGACCAGGCAACGAATATCTTCCCCGCGTCGGATACGGCCGGTACGGCGCCTTCCGCAGTAAAATCGTTATCTATACAGTTACCGGGGGTTTGGGATAACTCGATTGGATCGCTCCATTTTGAGCCGTTACGTGATCTGCTGAATAAAATGCGCGAATGACAATTGCTGCTGGTGTCGCCGTAGATATCAAATTCGGTCCATGACAAATAGAGATTTCCTTTTTGATCAACTGCCGGCCATTCCTTATCCTGGTCTTTCGGAGCATTGAGGCCTACAAATCCGTTGTCTTTCCAGGTAAGTCCGCCGTCGCTGGAGTAATGAACCACCAGGCGGTCCAGCTTCTCGGATTCAAAGCCGCCGTTTCCGTGTGTCGGGTCGGACAGGTGGAACGCATAGAAGTTACCTTTGCGGTCGGCGATGATAGCCGGGTCGCCATATACGCCAAATTCGGACGAAAGCTTTGTTTTCTGCCAGGTCTTGCCTCCATCAAGGGTTGCATAAATATTGTCGAGGATCGATCCGGCCACGATGTTGTTCGTATTGCGCGGATTGATGGCAACTGAAGGCTCGCACACGTAAGGATCCGTTTCCGAACGCTCGTCGATCTTGATATTGACGAATTGGCCGAACAATGAATTACTAAAAAGGACCAAAGCTACTGTAATCAGTCGCAGGTGCCCTGGTGACGAAAAGTATAGTCTCATTATATCGCAGCAAAGGGGTTTGTCAACAGCGGTCTATTCAACAAACTGTTGAATAATTCAGCAGTTCCAGAAACACCAAAAATATAAGATTTTCCATTTACTCGGATAAACTACCACTCAGCGATGTTAAAAGTTATTCGGCTGCCCAACATTAAACGGCCGGTGTTTATGCAAGCTTTTTGATTTAATGTCGTCGAGAATCCTAAAAAACTCAATATAATTATGATCAAGAGATTAGTTTTAGCGGCATCGGCAGTAGTGATGCTGGTAAGTTGCAGAGATGAAGAAAAGGAAAGAGCGATGCAAAACACCATCGACTCTTTGCAGGTAGAACTGAAGAACAGTGAAGAAACTGCGCAAACAATGCAGGAGGTTGGCGTGCTGATCGATTCCATTGATGCAAGCAGACAGCTTTTGAAGACTGACATGGTTGAAGGTACGTCTTACAAAGATTACAAAAAGCGCCTGCAGGACATCAGCTCCTATGTAAGGGAAACACAGGGCAAAATCGCCGAGTTGGAGAAAACTGCCAAGACTTCAAGAATGTATGCAGGAACGATAAAGAAGCTGAAGGCAGACCTCGAGGCTAGGACCAGGCAGATCGCAGCGCTCGAAGAGGAAGTAGCGAAAATGCGCAACGAGAATCTGGCACTCTCGAGAAATGTATCTGAACGAGATTCTTTGATCAACGTCAACAACGAGACAATCAAGTTGAGAGAAGAAACTGTAGCATCGCTCGAGACGAAAGTCCAGGAAATGAATACAGCGGCGGTCAACAGCCAGGCTGAGGCTTACTTCGCACAGGCAAAGGCGCTCGAGGAAGCAGCAGAGCGCACCAAGTTCGCACCTCGCAAGAAGAAAGAAACACAACGCGAAGCGCTGGAGCTTTATAAGCTCGCACTCTCCCTCGGAAAGACAGAGGCTGAGAACAAAGTGCAGGAGCTCGAAAAAGAACTTAGCTAATAGTCGCTTAATTATCCATATAAACGAAAAACCAGGGCCATTCGGTCCTGGTTTTTTTGTAGATCTGGTATTACTTCGATTGCTTCAGCAACTTCACCCCTGATTCGCCGAGATGCTTGATGAGGATCGATTTGTATTCCTTCGTGTTCTGATAACCGCCGTTCGCCTTAAAGAACTCATCGAGAACGGGAGCCCAATCGGAATTGCTCGGCATGATAAACCCAAATTGCTCTGATGACTTGTCTCCCACCGGATGACGTTTGATCGGTTTCTTCAACTGAACTGCCTCGATATAAAAGGCCAGATCCAGATAGGCCAACGAATTGGCATCTTCAAATACCTTTTCAAGAACCTCCTGGCTGGTGGTCAGGGTAGTGACCTTCATCCCGGGAAAGTACTTCGACTTGAGGTCGTTGATGCGTTTTTCATTTAGAGTTCCCTTCGCAGTATAGGCGGTGTAGTTGGCGAAGGTTTTGGGAAGATCTTCAAGTTTCGCGAGTGTTGGAGCACCCGGCTGGGTCACCAGAAACGCGAAGTTGGTAATGTACGGTGGGCTGAACTTCACCTCTTTCTTCCGCTCTTCCGTGATCGTGACGTTACCCAGTCCGATAACGCCGCCGGTAGCGGTTTTGGTTTTTTCGTACATACCCTTGAAGCTTGAACCGTCTCCGACATAGCGGGACGTTAATTTGACGCCTTTGTTATCATTGACCCACTTTACAAAATCGTTCATGATATCGACACAGATTCCGGTCAGGTTTCCGCTCTTGTCTTTGTAAACGAAGCTGGGAGTTTCAACATAGGCGAGGGATAAGGTTCCACTCTTTGCCGATTTCACGCTTGCCCAGGTATCCCCCGAATATCCCTGTGCTAAGGCCAAATACGTGCTTGCCAGCAAAACAAGCGTAAATACTGATTTCATGAGTTATTCAATTTAAGCATGATAATAATGCTTTTAAATCAAAAAAATTGCCAAAAAGTAAGATTCGGCTAATAATTTAGGCCGTTGGGCCGCTACCAGCGCATTTTTTCCTTGTTCAGGAACGCATTGATGCCCCTCCTGCAATCGTCACTTCCGCGTGCTTTGGCATTCATTTCGGCTGCAAAGGTCAGCGCATCGTCCAGGGATAGGGATTGTACTTTTCCGATCATTTGCTTTGTCAATGCCATAGCATGCCCTGAATTGGTATAGGCCAGCTCACTGGCGAATTTAAACACGTCCTCATGGATGCGTGGTTTACCGATCACGGCATTGATCAACCCCATCGCCGCAGCTTCATCCGCCGAGATCAGGGAGCCGCTTAACAGCATTTGTTTTGCCCTGCCCTCCCCGATCTTTCTCAGCAGGAAGATCATGACGATCGCCGGAATAAATCCGATCTTGACCTCGGTATAGCCGAATCGTGCCTCGGGAACTGCAAAGACAAAATCGCAAACTGTCGCCAACCCGCAGCCACCGGCAAGCGCATGGCCCTGAACCTCTGCGATCACGACTTTCTTCAACTCATATATTTGCTGAAACAGTTCTCTCAGGTGAGAAGAGTCTGCAAAATTCTGTTCGTATGAAAAGCTCTGGAGCTGCTGCAGGTATGCGAGGTCAGCTCCCGCGCTGAATGCTTCGCCTGTTGCGTTCAGAATAATGATCTTAACACGGTCGTC
>CBHTUB010000231.1:0-9096 GCA_966095595.1 uncultured Chryseosolibacter sp.
CGGACATATCGTGCAGGGTCATGTCGATCAAACGGCAGTGGTCAGATCGGTCTCGAATCAGGACGGGAGCTGGCTCTTCACGTTCGAATACGATGCGTCTAAAGGCAACGTCACTGTTGAGAAAGGATCGATCGCCGTGAACGGAGTAAGTCTGACTTGTTTCAATTCCGGAGAAAGCTCGTTCGACGTTGCCATTATCCCCTATACATTTGAGAATACCAGCTTCAATGAGCTAAAGAGGGGAGATGTCGTCAATCTCGAGTTTGATATCATCGGGAAATACGTGAAGCGATTACTCGGTGTCCGTTGATTGTCGCCTTTTGTACGACCACCTGAGCAGAGAAGCGGAGATTTTCAGTCCAAGTAATGCTGACAGGACTCCTACAATAATTCCGGCGATAACGTCCCCCGGAAAATGCACCCCGAGGTAAACACGGCTGTAACTCACCAATGCCGCCCAGAAGAAGAGTAAAATGACCCAGCGTCGTTTGTCCCTGAAGAGCACCCAAAAGAAGGTAGCCAAGGCAAATGTATTCGAGGCATGACTCGATGCAAATCCGAATTTTCCTCCCGTATAACCGTAGACGATGTGGACCATATCCTTCAGTGAAACGTCGTGGGTAGGGCGGAGGCGTTGGACAAGCGGTTTAAAAATACTTGTATTGATCTGGTCGGAGAGTACGATCATGATGAGAATGCCCAGGAGGGGTGCCCAGCTGTCGTTGCGGTATTCTTTAAGAATGATAAAAAGTAAAAACAGGTAAAGGGGGATCCAGATGTATTTGTCGGAAAGGTAGTACATCACCGGGTCTATCGCCGGATGGTGCATGCCATTCACGGCCATAAACAGTTTCTTATCCCATTCAACGAGTGTCTCCATCTATCACTGTTGTACCATTTGTGGCACATGACTTAAACTTTGAATCCATCGATAGGCGTCGTCGGCATCGGTAAAGAATTGCTGATCGATGCCGAGTTTTTGCAGGGTTGTTCGAATAGATTGAAAATACTCTTTTAGCTTCGGATCATCCGTTTCAGGGTGTACGGTTGCTATGCGGCGAAGGCCAAAGCGTGTGGCTTGTGGAATGATGGTCTGCAACATCCAGAGCTGGTCTTCGCGATTGATGTATCCCTGGTTCGTGAGGTCTGCAATGTATGCGGGTGTGTTGTACACGCGGATCAACTCGAGACATTGTTCAAAGACCTTGCGATACTCTTCGCTCGATACAGGACCATTCCAGACGATGCCCGCCGCGTTGAGCTTGCCATCATAGTAGATCTTCGCGCAGGATTCTTCATACAGGATCTGCCGCTGAATATTTTCAGGTCTGGCTAGGTAAACCGTGAAAGTGGTTTTCCTGTTGACCTGGCTGTTCACTTTCACATATCCTCCGAGCGCTTCAGCCTGGAGTTTTACCATGTACAGGCCGAGGCCCTTGCCGTCGGTGTGGTAATGGAATCGCTTATAGAGCTTGAAAAGGTTGTCGCGGTGGTGATTGAGATCGATACCCAGTCCGTTGTCTTCGACCTCGAGTATAATATGGTTCTGTTCGGCGCGGGACCTCACAATGATCTGCGGTGTGCGTTCATTTGAACGGTATTTTACAGCGTTGGTTATGAGGTTGTACAGAATGCTGTGAACCATCGGCTTTACCGAGTAGATCACCGGTTCGACAAAATCCGTTTCAATGTGTATGCCGTAGTTGGTAATGTCCTTGCCGATGCCGGTCAGGATGTCCCGGACCTCACGCTCCAGGTCGACCTGCTGGCGTACGTGAAAAATATCATGACGAATGTCGATGATCTTGCTGAGATCGCGGATAATGTTTTCCAGCTTTTCGAGCGAAGTTTTAACATGGCTGAAGATATCGGCGGTTTCACTTTCCAGGTTGCGTGTATCGATAAGATTGATCAGTCCGCTGAGGCTTGCGACGGGTCCGCGCAGGTTATGCGAAACGGTATAGGAAAATTGTCGCAGCTCGTTGTTATGTTTGATGAGCTCGTTGTTCGTAGAAGTAAGGTCGTTGTTGATCTCGATCAGCTCGGATGAAAGCGATTTGTTTTGTTTGAGCAGCAAGTCCTTTTGCTCGTAGATGAGCTTGTAGGCACTTTGCAGCTTTTGCTGCGAGATATTGAGATTTTCAGTTTGCGCCGTGATCTCCTGATTTTGCGCTTCGATCTCGGAATTTTTTTCCGTCAGCTCTTCGTTGATCGTGTTTAATTCCTGTATGAGCTTTTCCGCGCGCGCTTCGCTGTCTTCGGAGATCTTTTTCAAAAAAAGGACCGCGCCCACCATGATCAGATATGCGACAAAAACGACAACGTTCGTAAAATAGTAATTCGATTCCTTCAGGGTTGGATTCGCGCCCCTGTAGGGCACATTGAAGTATTGATGAAGCGGATCATGAAGCATCAGGAGCAGCAATGTTGCCAGAGAGGTGACGACAAGCAGCTTCTTCTCGGAGAACGAAAAGAATATGGCCGGGAATACACAGCTTACCAGTAGGAAGAATCTGAAAGTAAAATAGTCGAGCTCTTCCTGGCGTGCATAGTAGATATTCTTGGCATAGATGGATATTGCCAGGGCAGCTATCGGCACGATCAGGCATAGGAACACGCGACTGACGACCGAATAATTGAAATGATTAAAAAAAAGTGTCGAAAGGCAAAGTATCGCGATGACCGGAATGGCGGCGGTGACAACGCTCCAGCCATACCACGCATAATACGCCACAAAGAGACATGTTCCCAGGCCAAATAATATGAGACTGACGATATTCGAAAGCAGAATACTTCTTCGCTCTGAAGGACTATTGGCAAAATTTACTCCGGCATTAACGAGCTCGCGATGAAAAGCCATGTAAGGGGTACCTGGGTATGACTGAATAACTTGTGCAAATTTACGCAAATACGCAAGAATTACATTTATCATTGTGTTATGAAAAACAAGCAGCTTCCTGACGCGCTGATGATGGTTCGTCCTGCTTCCTTTGGCTTTAATCAGGAGACAGCACCATCCAATGCGTTTCAATCGTTTCCTTCGCAGGAAGGGCCTCTGTCGGATGTGGCAAGGAAGGAGTTTGATCAGATGGTGTCGATTCTGAAAGAACATGATATTTCCATTACTGTTTTCGACGACACCAACGAAATCGCCAGACCCGACGCGGTATTTCCCAATAACTGGATCACGTTCCATCACGACGGCAAAGTCATCCTATATCCGATGCTTGCGCCCAACCGGCGGACTGAACGCCGTAGTGATTTTATCGTGATGCTGCGAAACGAATATGAGATATCGGAAGTGATCGATCTTTCGGGGGAGGAGCAACACAATTCTTTCCTGGAAGGACCCGGCAGTATGGTGTTCGACCACGTGAACGGGATCATCTATGCATGCCGGTCCCCAAGGACGACTGTGATGTTGTTGAATCGCGTGGCAGGGATCCTCGGTTATAAAACAATCATCTTTGATGCAGTTGATGAGAGATCGCGGCGCATTTATCATACGAACGTCATGATGAGCGTGAGTGAAAGATTTGCTGTTATTTGCCTTGATTCGGTAAGGAGCGAGAGCGATCAGGATCTTGTCCTGGACAGTTTTGAAAGAACGGGCCACAAGGTGATCGCGATCAGTTTTGCGCAGATGAATGCGTTTGCCGGAAACATGTTCTCCGTGAGAAACAGATCCGGTGAATCGTTCGAGCTGATGTCGCAAACGGCATTTGATTCCTTGCTCCCGGGACAGATCAACGAAATATCCAAATACTGCGAAATTTTGCCCTTCAATGTAGAAAATATCGAGCGATACGGTGGCGGTAGCGTTCGCTGCATGGTTGCGGGTATTTTTCTTCCGCGAAAGGATACATTAAGTGGCCTTGAATAGGCTGCAAAAAAGTCGTAACTAGTATATTCATTGTCTATATAACCCCACATATGGAAAGATTTGATCTTGTAGTAATTGGAGCGGGCCCGTCTGGCTATGCTGCCGCTATGCGCGCGATAGATTTCAAAAAGCGCACGTTATTGGTCGAGAAGAACAGAATCGGGGGCGCGGGCGTGACCAACGGCGCGTTGTCATCTAAAACCTGGTGGGAGCTCTCCCGCGAAACCGCTACTTTCAGAAAAAATCTTACACGCTTCAACATTCAGGTTCCATCCATCAACTATCGGGAGATACAACAGGAAGTAGTCCGGGCAGTGCAGGAAAGAAAGAAAATGCTTGAAGATCACATCGATCAGATGCAGCACACCACATACGGAAAGTTGCTGGAATACAAGCAGGGTACTGCGCGTTTGCTTAGCCAGAATGAGATCGAAATTACAGGTGAAAATGGAACAGAAATTGTTTGGGCTGACTATGTTATCCTGGCAACGGGAAGCAGACCGAGATATTTGCCCGACCTACCGATAGACGAGAAGATCGTCATGACCAGCGAAGGCATCGAAAAGATGGATGATTTTCCTGAGAGCATGGTGATCGTCGGTGCCGGTGTGATCGGTTGCGAATATGCTACGATCTTTTCGGGATTCGGTAAAACGAAAGTGCATTTGATCGACAAGGGTGATCGTATACTTCCCTTCGAGGATGAAGATATCGTTCAGGTGATCGAGCGAAACATGGAAAATAGCGGTGTGCTCATTCACCGCAACTCACATCTCGTGAGGATGGAAATAAAGAATGGGCGCGTTGAATACGAGCTCGAGTATACGGATGGAAGCAAAGCGATATTCAATGTAGAGAGGGCACTGGTTGCCGTCGGTCGCACGCCGAACTTCGAAGATCTGTGGCACGACGATGTGCGCATTCGCATGACGAAGCGCGGGATAGAGGATAACGATACACAAACGAATATTCCGAATGTCTACGCAGTCGGCGATATTACTGCAGACATTTCGCTTGTCAATGTCGGAGAGCTCGAAGGGCGGTATGCTGTTGAAAAGATCTTCGGGAATCCGAGCAGAAGGCTTGTATATGAAAATATAAGCACGATCATGTTCCTCAATCCGGAAGTTGCCGGCGTTGGGTTGAACGAGAACCAGGCAAGGGAAAAGGGAATCGACTACAAGGTCGTCACACTCGACTATAGCTGTATTCCCCGCGCGATCGCAAAGCGCAATACACAGGGCTTTATCAAGCTTCTCGTGACGAACGACGACGAGATGAAGATCCTGGGATTGAAGATCATCGGTAATCATGCCTCGAGTGCCATGCAGGCGGTGGCTTTGCTGATCTCGATGAACAAGGGTATCGAAGAATTGGCGGAATGTGTGCATCCGCATCCTTCTATCACGGAAGGGATTCAGGAATGTGTGAGGATGTTGCTTGGAAAGTCGTTGTTCAAGCCGGAGGCACTGAAAGGAAAATTGTCTTGCCGTACGAGCACAAGCGGGGTTTACCAGGATATTGTATTTTAACTGTTGATCTATGCGTATAGCCATTACATTGTTGTTGATTGTTCTCGTATGCGGTGAAGGCTTTGGCCAGAAGGAGCTCAAGAAGATCTTACGCATGAATAAACATCAGTATGACGAAGTCGACTTCGAAGACATGATGCGACGTTACTTTCACAAAGAGACGAGCCATTCGGTCGAGGGCATATATTCCGTGTCCTGTGTGATCGTGAAAAAGAGTAAACCATTTTTATCCAATCGGGAGAAGGAACGTGTTGTGGAGCGTAAGGATAATTACGCACGTGTGGCCATTCTGAAGGATTGGCCCGGCAGCAAACGCGACTTCATCGAGGTTTCAATGAGCTATCGCGATGCGAAGAAATATCCGATCATCGGTGATCTGAGTGCGCTCTCGGAAGGCAACGGTTTTATCTACAACCACGTAGAGCCTGATGGCAAGGCCTTATCGTTCTCGATGATCGGGGAATCGCCGGAATTGCTGGAGGGGGAATATGCAAAGATGCAGCGGAGGAAGACCATCACGTACAGGCTTTCCTACATCAAGATCTTCCCGAAGGCCCAGGCCGTTGTGACCTCCGATCAGTGATTACTTTTTGTGACGGGATCTCAGAACGGCAAGCACATCGTTAAGCGAATAGCCTTTGGCGGTTAACAACACGAGGTAGTGGAACATCAGGTCCGCTGCTTCGTTCAGAAACAGTTCTGCATTGTTGTCCTTCGCTTCGATCACCAGTTCCACGGCTTCTTCGCCTACTTTTTGGGCTACCTTGTTCAGCCCGCTTTCAAACAACGAGCTTGTGTAGGACCCTTTTGCCGGATTTTTCTTCCTTTCCTGTATGATCGATTCCAGTACGCTGAGATCCCATGCGTCATTGATTTCATCGAAACAGGTGTCCGCGCCGGTGTGGCATGTAGGGCCGTCCGGACGTGCCCTGATCAGCAATGTATCACGATCACAATCAACTTTGATCTCAATCACATTCAGGAAATTGGACGATGTTTCACCCTTTGTCCAGAGTCGCTGTTTGGATCTGCTGTAGAAGGTCACCTTTTGCTCCCGCACGGTTTTTTGAAGCGCTTCCTCGTTCATATAGCCGAGCATCAGCACCTTGTTGGTCCGGTAGTCCTGAATGATCGCCGGGATTAGTCCGGACGTTTTGTCGAAGTCTAGTTTTGAAAGATCGGTCATGGTTATAATCTCACCTGGATTCCTTTTGTATTCAAATAGTTCTTAAGCTCTGGTACTTTGATCTCACCGAAGTGGAAGATACTTGCTGCAAGTGCGGCGTCTGCGCGGCCGAGCACAAAGGCGTCGATAAAATGTTCTTTTGTTCCGGCACCACCCGAGGCGATCACCGGAATATCGAGAAGTTGATGTAATTTTTGCAGCGGGTCGATCGCAAAACCACTTTTTGTTCCGTCGTGATCCATGGACGTGAAAAGTATTTCTCCGGCTCCCCGTTCCTGTCCCTCCTTTGCCCAGGAGAAAAGTTTTTTGTCTGTCGCTTGTTTTCCCCCGTGGGTGTGGACGATCCATTGATTGTCGATTTGTCTTGCGTCGATCGCGAGGACGATACATTGAGCGCCGAAAGCGCGTGAGAGATCATCGATCAGTTGGGGGTTCTTCACGGCAGCGGAGTTGATGCTGACCTTGTCGGCTCCTGCTTCCAGTAACGGCGCAACATCCGATATCGAGCTGATACCGCCTCCAACGGTGAATGGAATATTGATGTGTCGTGCAATATCCTTTACGAGGGAAGCGAATGTTTTTCGTTGCTCATTTGTCGCGGAGATGTCCAGGAATACAAGCTCGTCGGCGCCCTGCTCAGCGTAGGTGGCTCCGAGCTCAACCGGATCGCCGGCATCGCGGATGTTCACAAAGTTTATTCCTTTGACAGTTCTTCCGTCTTTTATGTCCAGGCAGGGGATGATCCGTTTGGTGAGCATGGTTATAAGGCCGATAGTTCTTCGAGTGATATTTTTCCTTCGTAAATGGCTTTCCCGACGATGACGCCATAGACGTTGCTGCTCCCGATCGCCACGAGGTCGTTCAACTGCCCGACGCCGCCACTTGCAATCAACCGCAGTTCGGGGAATGCCGACATGATCTTTTTGTACAACGTGATGTTCGGACCTTTCAATGTCCCGTCTGTGCTGATGTCCGTACAGACAACATGGGTCAAGCCTTCTGCCGCATATCCGCGAATGAAATCCAGGATGTTCAACGCCGATGACTCCTGCCAGCCATGGATAGCGACAACTTCATCCTTCACGTCGGCACTGAGAATGATTTTTTCTGAGCCGTAAGCATTCATCCACTTCAGGACGGTCTCTTTCTGCTTGACGGCGATGCTTCCGAGATTGATCTGTTCCACACCGGCTTCGAAGAGCCTTCTGACCTCATCATCTTTTTTTATACCACCGCCAAAGTCGACCTTCAGTTTCGTTTTGGACGTGATGGCTTCAATTACGCTCCAGTTGGTGACGGCCCCTGCCTTTGCGCCGTCGAGGTCCACGAGATGCAAATACTTCAGACCTGCATCTTCGAACGTTTTGGCCACTTCAAGCGGATTATCGTTATACGTTTTCTGTTGTGCATAGTCGCCCTGTGTAAGGCGCACGCATTTTCCTCCAATGATGTCTATAGCCGGAATGATCCTCATAGGTTCAGGAAACTTTTAAGTACCAGCTCTCCGGCATCCGCGGATTTTTCCGGGTGAAACTGAACAGCGTAAAAATTGTTTTTTTGTAGTGCCGCGCTGAATGGATTGATGTAATCAGTAACGGCAGAAGTATATTCATTCACAGGCACATAGTAGCTATGGACAAAGTATACATATTGTCCGTCGAGCGCGGGGTCCAGCCAGGAGGGCCGGATGTTCAGTTTGTTCCAGCCCATGTGAGGCACTTTCATTCCGTTTGCGGGAGTGAATTTTTTCACGGTTTCATCGAAGATGCCAAGGCATTGTGTGTCGTTCTCTTCGGAATGTTTGCACATCAGCTGCATACCGAGGCATATCCCGAGCACGGGTTGCGTCAACGATCTTATCAGGCCGTCGAGTTTCTTGCTTCGCAGGTAGCTCATGGTTGAGCTCGCTTCGCCGACACCTGGAAAAATCACTTTGTCCGCTGCGAGGATATCTTCGGCGTGATCGGTGATGATAAAATCCACACCCAGTCGTTCCAGCGCAAAGGACACTGATTGAATATTACCCGCGTTATATTTAATGATCGCCAGCTTCATGATCACAATATGCCTTTAGTACTGGGCAACTGATTACCTTCTTTTCTAACTGCCATTTTGATGGACTTCGCAAAAGCCTTGAATATTGCTTCGATCTTGTGATGCTCGTTCGTACCCTCGGCCCTGACGTTGAGGTTGCATTTCGACGTGTCGGAAAATGACTTAAAAAAGTGGTAGAACATCTCTGTGGGCATTTCACCGATCTTTTCTCTCTTGAACTCGGCATCCCACACAAGCCATGGTCTGCCACCGAAATCCAATGCTACCTGTGCGAGGCAGTCGTCCATGGGAAGGCAGTAGCCATACCGTTCGATACCGCGCTTGTCGCCCAGGGCCTTGAGAAAGGCTTCGCCCAATGCGAGCGCAGTATCTTCGATAGTGTGGTGCTCGTCGATATGCAGATCGCCTTTTACGGAAATATGAAGATCGATATTCCCATG
>CBHTUB010000232.1:0-9057 GCA_966095595.1 uncultured Chryseosolibacter sp.
GGCATTGCAGGTGGTTCGGATCTTTCCAATTACGAGCGCTACAATTTCCGGTTCAACTCCGATCACAGGCTTTACGATGATCGGGTTCGCTTCGGTCAGACACTCAATTTTGCTTACGTAGAAAATAACGGTATTCAGGTTGGCGGACAGTATAACAACACGCTCCGTGCAGCCTTCAACGCAACACCGTTCCTTCCTGTTTACGATGCTAATGGAGAATTCTGGGACAATAGCGATTCGAGATGGTTCAAGGAGGAGGCTAACCCGTACGCGCAAATGGTTTACACAAACCAGAACAGGAACAATAACCAGCGTCTGATCGGTAATGTATACGCGGAAGCAGAACCGCTGAAAAATCTGAAATTCAGAACGTCGTTGGGAGTTGACTACTATGCTTCGGAAGGACATTCGTTCACTCCGGTCTACAAGCTGTCGATCTACTCATTCAACGACACCACGAAAGTTTCTCAGAATATGAGCAAGGGACGGACGCTGATCTGGGATAATTTGTTGAGCTACAACTTTGACGTGAGCGATCACCATTTCGAAGTAATGGTGGGAACCTCGGCATATCGCGGGCGCAGTACGTGGATATCAGGTGCAAATTTCAATCTTTCATTTGACAACCTTAGAAATGCATGGTTGTCGAACTCGCTCAATAGCAGTGATCCTGCCAAGATGACCATCGCCGGAGCAGCGAACCCTGACGATAACAGGATGTCTTACTTCGGTCGTGTGCACTATAACTTCAAGGAGACCTATTTGTTGAACGCAACATTTCGGGCAGACGGATCTTCGCGATTCGCACAAGGCAATCGGTGGGGATACTTCCCGTCGGTTTCAGCCGGATGGGTTGCTACAAACGAAACGTTTTTGTCCGGACTCACAGAGTACATCAATCAGTTGAAGGTTCGTGCAAGCTGGGGCCAGGTCGGTAACCTGAACATCGGATTTTTCCAATACATCGCACCTGTTACGTATGACGTGACAAACTATCCGTTCGGAACAGGAGAAGGAAACCTCATTCCCGGCTCATTTCAGAACAGGCTATCCAATCCTGATCTTAAATGGGAGACCTCGGAGCAAGCGGATGTGGGATTCGATGCGATCTTGCTGAATGGCAAGTTGACTGCAACATTCGACTGGTATAAGAAGACGACAAAAGACTGGTTGGTTGTTGCTCCGATCCTTGCGACCTCAGGTTCGAACCCTCCATTCATCAATGGCGGTAACGTGAAGAATACGGGTATCGAACTGTCACTGTCATACTCGAACACGATCGGTGACCTGAAGTACACCGTGGGTGGCAATCTTTCCCACAACAAAAACGAAGTAACCGAGATCCCCACCGAAGACGGGATCATTCACGGAGGCACGAATGTGGTGTTTGCCAATGCAGGCGAATTCAATCGCGTAGAAACAGGTATGCCTATCGGCTACTTCTGGGGTTGGAAAACAAACGGTCTTTTCCAGAACGTTGATGAGGTTAACAGCTACACCAATAGCGAAGGCGATCTCCTGCAGCCAAGCGCAAAGCCTGGTGATGTGCGCTATGTCGATACCGATGGCAATGGCATTTTAAATGAAGATGACAAGACGATGCTGGGTAATCCGAATCCGAAGTACATTCTTGGATTCAACATTCAGCTTAATTATAAAGGATTCGATTTGTCAGTCCTCGCGAATGGCGTAACCGGTAATGATATCGTGCAGTCATACAGGAATCACGGAAGGGCGTTCCCCAACTACACAAAGGAAATGCTGGGCCGCTGGCATGGTGAAGGTACGTCCAACTCGTTGCCTCGCGTGAACGACTCGAACTCGAATTGGGTCAACTTCTCTGATCTGTATCTGAAAGACGGCGATTTTCTCAGGATCAGCAACGTGACCGTAGGATACGATTTCGCAAAGCTGCTCAAGGTAAAGTCGGTGAGTCAGCTGAGGCTGTATGCATCCGGATTGAATCTGTTCACCTTTACGAAGTACGATGGCATGGATCCGGAGATCGGCTATGGCTATAACTCGTGGTCATCGGGGATCGATCTTGGTTACTATCCACGTCCAAGAACATTGCTGATGGGATTAAACGTGAAATTCTAATCATTAAGCGTATGAAGAAATTATCTATATATCTCACACTCATCGGACTGTTTACTTTCAGTTCATGCGGTGATAACTTTCTTGACAGCGAGCCTTACACCGAGCTCACTGACATCAACTACTATAAGACTCCCGAGGATGCTTATGATGCGCTGGTAGGAGTATACGACGGGATGCAACGCATGTATAGCGCATGGAACAGTTGGGTAGTAACGTCCGAGATTCTCTCCGACAACGCGTTTGGAGGGTTCGGAAATGGCGACGGCTACGGCAGCCAGCTTCTGGACGAATTTGATCCGACCCGCGACCCGGGGTTAAAGGACATCATGGCCGACAACTGGGCCAGGTACTATGGTGCCATCTACAGATGCAACGTCCTGCTGTCGAAACTTGATGGAGTGGAATGGGGAGAAGATGAAGAAACACCTCTGCAATATGCAGCCGAGACAAGGTTCATCCGGGCCATGGCTTACTTTGACCTTGCGAGAATGTTTGGTCGCGTCGTGCTCATCACCGAGCCTACTACAGAAAATCTTCCGCAGTCTTCACCGGAGGAGGTTTACACTGTTGTTGTTGAAGACCTGCTTTTTGCAATTGAAAATCTTCCTGCAACGCCTTATGCAAGCCAGGCCGAAGCGCACCATGGACGGGTAACGAAGTGGGCGGCGGAAGCGCTTCTCGCAAGAGTTTATCTCTATTACACTGGTTACTATGGTCAAACCAGCATAAGCGGAGTGACTTCTGCAATTGCGCTAAGTCACCTGGAGGATCTCATTGCCAACAGCGGTCATCAGCTCGTTGACGATTTTGCAACGTTGTGGCCAGCGGCTTCCCTCGAGAACTTTGCAGGCGAGAGGAATCCGGAAAACATCTTCAATATCAAATACACATTCACCAGCAAATACGACACCGATGGGGATGGCGACTCGGATGTGGATGGCAATCACTGGCTGGTAATGATGGGCATGCGCGGAGCCTCTTATCCACCATACGGCATGGGCTGGGGTGGTGCTACCGTCAATCCAAAGCTTTGGAATGCGTTCGACGACGACGATACACGGAAAACTGCGTCCATCATCTCGGTTGAAGACGAAGGAATAGACTTCAATAATTCCGACCAGCGTGAATATACCGGTTACTATAACAAAAAATATACACCGATGTCCGACGACGCGGGCAATAGCCTTGCCGTTGCGCTGGGTGGCGTAGATTTCCAGATCGGGCAGTACCAGGACTACGTGGTGATCCGCTACGCCGACGTCCTGTTGATGGCTGCCGAGCTTGGAAGCGCAAACGCTCAAATCTACTTCGATGAAGTACGCGAGCGTGCATATCAGGATGCGTTCGTCTCTGTTCCTGTGACACAGGAGAGTATCATGAACGAAAGACGCCTCGAGTTTGCGTTTGAGGGGATCCGCTATTGGGATCTGATGCGCCAGGGTGTAGATGTTGCTGCGGCTACCATTGCAGAAACCACGGAAGTGCTGAACGGCGGGGCGCCCGTTACAAAGACTATTCAAGCTTCGAGGATCGAGGTCACGGAAGGTCTCCAGCAAATCCCTAACCCGCAGATCACGTTGTCCAACGGAAAACTTGTTCAGAATAACGGATGGCAATAACCCTATTTTAAAAAGAGATGAGAATCAATATGAAAAACTTAAAATATTTGTTGATCACGGGATGTGCGATCGTTGCCTCGGCATGCGCTCCTGATGATGATCCGGGTCTCGGAGAACTGATATCAGCCGACGAACTGAGCTACACCATTTCCCAGGTAGACGGCGATCCGAACAGGGTTGTTCTGATCAGTGAAACGCCAGGAGTCATTCCCTATTGGGACTATGAGATCGGGACGTCGAATTCCTTCCATGACACGGTGGATATTCCGTTCAAGGGAGACTTTTGGGTCAAGTATCGCGCAATGGGGCAGGCCGGCTCGATCGTCGATTCTACGATGATCACCATCGACCAGTTCGATCCGGACTTCTTCTCTGATCCCGCATGGCAGCTGCTTACCAATGGCGAGGAAGGCAAGACATGGAAACTGGTTGCTGTTCGCGCCGGTGACGCCAAGTCGACCACCTATAGCGATTGGGGTGATGCTAGCTGGGTTTCTCAGAATGCTCAGTTCGGTGATTCTGTGACTTTCGACATAAACAAAGGCTTCAACTTCACGCGGTACACCAGCGGGGTACCTTCCGAAGCTTCGTTTGGACTCAACTTCAACGAAGTATTGCCAGGTTATCTTGAAAATGAAACACCAGGCAAGTCCCTTGTCGTAAAGGAAGGCGGATTGATGCCGGCACGCGACGTATCCAACGAAATGGCGCCTGATAACAAAGACAGATTCAGGATCTATAAGCTAAGTGCGGATACGCTTGTCCTCGGACAAGGCGCATACTATACGGAAAGCCGCCAGGGTGAAGGCTGGACGTATTTCCACTGGTATTTGAGACAATAATTCAATTTTGAAAGTAGTCACCGATAGAAAAGGTGACTACTTTTGTTTTAACGTAACCCGACCCCTGTGCTTTTTCGTTTCGTTTTCGCGGCCGCACTGATTGCTCTCGTATCCTGCGAGAAGCAAACATCCAAAACTTTGTTCTCACGCCTGTCGCCGTCTGACACGGGTATAGAATTCAACAACGTGAATGTCGAGAACGAGGATTATAACGTCCTCGTCTATGAATACTTCTATAATGGCGGCGGTGTTGCCGTTGGTGATATTAACAATGACGGGCTCGTCGATGTATACCTTTCTTCCAATCAACGCGAGAACAAGCTCTATCTTAACAAAGGCGATTTTCAGTTTGAGGATATCACCGCCAGGTCGGGCACCGGAGCAAAGAATGGCTGGAAGACCGGTGTTGCCATGGTCGACATCAACGCAGATGGCCTGCTCGATATCTATGTATGCCGTTCTGCGGCGAACGAACCGGAACAACGCAGAAATTCATTGTTCATCAACAAGGGAGATCTGACCTTCGAGGATCGAGCAAAAGATTACGGTCTGGATGACGATTCGTACTCTACCCACAGTGCGTTCCTGGACTACGATCAGGACGGCGACCTCGATATGTTCCTGTTGAACCACGCAGTATCGCGCATTGTCAGGAACTATGATATCAGAACAGAAAGCAAGACTGATCGCATACCATTTGTGGGCAATAGGTTGTTCGAGAATCGGAATGGAAAATTTGTCGACGTGAGCGACTCGGTAGGTGTCTACGGGCCGGCGCACAACTTCGGACTCGGAGTTTGTTATTCGGATCTCAACGGCGATGGCTTTCTGGATATTTACACCTCTAACGATTATACGGGAAGCGATAAGCTTCTGCTCAACGAAAATGGAAAACATTTCAGGGAGGCCGAGCAGGAGTTGCTGACCCATATCTCGCGATTTTCTATGGGAACTGATATAGCCGACGTCAACAACGATGGTCTTCCTGATATTTATTCGCTGGATATGCTGCCCGACAACAACAAACGGCAGAAGGAACTGATCTGGGCCGATAATTACGACATTTACTTCGAGATGGTGAAGAATGGATTGCACCATCAAACCATGAGGAACATGCTTCACCTGAACAACGGCTTCGGAGCTTTCAGTGAAGTTGGACAGGTGGCAGGCGTTTCGAACACGGACTGGAGCTGGTCTGCGTTGTTCGGAGATTACGACAATGACGGGTTGCAGGATCTTTTCGTGTCGAATGGTTACAAACGCGACTACACCAACAATGACTTCGTGAAATATCGGGCCGATCAGATGGCAGCAAAAGAGTACGGCAGGCAATCCGACAGTTATTCAAAGATGATCGCGAAAATGCCGTCCACAAAAACCCATAACTACCTTTTTAAAAACCTCGATGGATATCAGTTCAGGGACGTCTCGTCGGACTGGGGAATGGGAGATCTCACGCTGTCGCACGGTGCGGCAAGTGCCGATCTGGATAACGACGGAGATCTCGATCTTGTTATCAATAACATGGATGAGACGGCTGGCATCTACAGGAACAACGCAGAAGCTAACGGAAGCAAATTTCTAAAAGTGAAACTGGTCGGCGAGGAAGGAAATATATTCGGTTTGGGTGCAAAAGTGAAAGTTTACAAAGATGGAAAGATGATGCTTCGGGAGATGTGCCCGTATCGCGGATTTCAATCTTCAATAGATCCCACATTGCACTTTGGTCTGGGATCAATTTTGTCTGTGGATTCCGTAGTTGTGCAATGGCCGGGAGGAAAAACAGAAACGGGGACATCGATCGCTTCGAATCAGACGCTGACGTTTCAGCAAAAGGATGCTGTCGCTCGCTCGCAATCAGATGTCCCGGTGAACACTACCGTGTTTTCAGAATCATCGGACCTTCTGAGTTTCACACACAAGGAAAACCCCTTCATTGACTTCAAGTATCAGCCACTGCTCACCCGGATGTACTCGACTCAGGGACCTGCCATGGCGAGCGCCGACGTGAATGGTGATGGGCTGGACGATCTCTATATCGGCGGAGCAAAGGACCAGGCCGGACAACTGTTCATCAACGGTACTAATGGGAAATACACTCCAAAAGCCAACGCTGCGTTTTTGAAAGATGCCGCGCATGAGGATGTTGACGCCATTTTTCTCGATATCGACAATGACCGTGACCAGGACCTCTATGTTGTTTCAGGGGGATATGAATTCAATATCGGCGATCCTTTGTTTGCAGACCGGATCTATCGCAACGATGGTAGAGGTAATTTTGCAAAGGTTCCATCGCCGCCGATACTCGTGAGCAAGTCGTGTGCGAGGCCAGATGATATCGACAACGATGGTGACCTGGATATTTTCCTTGGAGGCAGGATCACACCGGGGCGTTATCCGGAAATACCTGAGAGTCATATCATCATGAACGACGGCAAGGGGAACTACACCGCGGCCACAGAACTCGTTGCTCCGGAGCTGAAAGATCTTGGAATGGTAACGGATGCCCAATGGATAGATTTGAATCATGATGACAGGAAGGACCTCGTCATAGTAGGGGAGTGGATGCCCATTAAGGCATTTATCAACAGGGATGGAAAACTGACGGATGAATCGCTCCGCTACTTTCCAGGCAAAACCAATGGATTCTGGACAACAATTCTCGCTCACGATTTTGACAATGATGGCGATTCGGACATGATCATCGGAAACCTTGGCCTGAATAACCAGATAAAGGCAACAGAGTCGAAGCCCGCCTCTCTTCTCTATGGTGATTTCGACAGCAATGGTTCGGTTGATCCGTTGCTGTCGTACTATGTTCAGGACGTCAGCTATCCTTTCCCAACCCGCGATGAGCTTACCGAGCATCTTCCCATGATGAAAAAGAAATTCCGGGATTACCGATCATATGCGCTCGCGACGATCGACAGCGTGTTGTCGCCACAACAGATAGGCTACGCCAGGAAGCTTATGGCTTTCCGCTGCGAGACCACTTACTTCCGTAACGACAACGATACATTCACTACTGCCTCCTTGCCTATCCAGATGCAGTACGCGCCGATATTTGCGATGAGTCTGATGGACATAAACAGAGATGGAATTAAAGATCTTGCAACGGGAGGAAACCTCACGGCAGCCCGCGCGCGAACAGGGATGTTAAAGGGCAATCATGCCTTTATCTTTCTGGGACATGCAGACGGTACATTCAGCTTCCTTCCACCGCACGTCACGGGCATCAACCTTACGGGCGACGTCAGGGAGATCATTGCAGATGGCGACAAACTGATCTTCGCCATGAACAATGAGCATGCGAGGGTATTCCGTATCACGAATTCTGCGGCATTGGTGAGGACCGGAGGGTCGCCTTCACTGATCGTCAAAAAGTAGTATCTGGCAGCAAGTATTAATAAAGAGCGGGACAACAAAAACCTACGGGCGTTTTATTGTTGCTCTTTTACCAACGAGATTCATAAGCGCCTCTTTTGTCACCGGTTTCTGAAGATAGGCGTGGACATCGCTGAAAGTCTTTGCCTTGTTGAGATCTTTCGGGTGATTCGAGGAGCTGATGATGTATATTTCGATCTTCTTCGAAAGTTGTTCCTTGATATTTCCGTAAGCTTCGAGAAAGCCCCAGCCATCCATCTCCGGCATGTAGATATCGAGCAGAATGACGTCAGGGAGGTGTTCAAGCGATTTTTTATGATGAAGCAGGTAGTCGATCGCCCATTGGCTCTTATCATATATGGTAATGATATTTGCCAGTTCACCCAGCTCAGCGAGTCGTTTTATGTAGAATGACGCCATCGGGTCGTCATCGATTATCCAGAGATTACCTATTTTTTTGTCGGGCATTATAGTTGGATTAGACGCATAGACACAATTTCCCCCTGGTCCACACATCTGCATAAAGGTCTGAAACGGCACACGGTTTTACGCAACCTTGTAAGAAAAGTTTTCAATTAGAAGAATTCTTGTGTTTCGGAAAACACACCTAGATCTCATATACAAAGAACGGACATTTATACCCCGCGTTCAGGAGGATCGGCCTGGAGACGTTGAATACTTTGACATTGTTGGAGGTAGTGCCTTCGAGCCTGCCAACGTGCGCGTGGCCGTGAAACGCAACCTTTACGTCACGTCTGTTGAGAGGCTCCGCTAATCGTGAGGAGCCCAGAAAGGGCCAGATGACTTCCGGTTCGCCGATCACGGTTTCCTTGATGGGGGAGTAGTGCATGATCGCCACTTTCTTCTGGCAATGGTATTCTGCATCGAGGCGGGCAAGCGCACGGTCGAGTCTGAGTGCTTCGTCCACAGCTTCCTGTACGAAAGCTTTCATGGCGCCCTCTCCAAACATGGAAAGCATGTGGTTGTCGAATCCTCCGCCAAACCCTTTTACGCCGGCAAAGCCTACGTCGCCCACAACGACAGCCTCCCCGTCAAGAACATGAATGTTCTCTTTCTGAACGATCTGACGAATGAGCTTGTGGCGTCCCTTC
>CBHTUB010000233.1:0-9044 GCA_966095595.1 uncultured Chryseosolibacter sp.
CACCCGGCCGATCTGTCTGAATGATAACCTCGGTCAGAAAGTTGAAGGACTCCAGTGTGATGGAATAGATCTCGACATACAGGGAATCACCAGGCTGATACGGGGATAAGGGCTGATCATCCTCATCGACCTCGTTGGCGTTGACACTTCGTATCGGCGGAATGAATGTAACACCGTCAAAATTTCCGCCCGGCGAGAACGCGGCGTCGTATGCAATCACCAGCTCACTGGGTTTGTTCAGCAGTGTCCCGTTTTTATAACCTTTGATCCAGTAAGTGTCGCCTTTGCCCGGCAGGTCAGTTGCCCAAAACTCGGCACTATAGGAGTTATCGGGTAAGAAAGGACTATTTTCCTCAAACTTGAAAGTAACGCTGTCGATAGGGGGAATACGATTGAGCGTTGAGGTTGCGTTGAAGGTTTCTCCACCGGTCTCCACTGTCAGCGTATATTCACGGCCAATCGTTCCGAACACTTCTGCTACATCTGAGGCAGAAGGACTCCATCGATAGGTACCAGGATCGTTCGTATCTTCCGTAAAGGTGACGGCGCTCCCGTCGTAGCTTAGCGTCACCGTTGCGCCGGAGACTCCGGGTGGCAGCGCATTTTCGAGATAGGGCTGCGACATGGTAAGCCGTATCACCTGATCCTCGACCTTGTTATTCAACCACGCATCCACTACAAGAAGGGGCTCGGCATCTTCGAGATCGGGATTTATGGTTTCTTCACATGAAAGGAGCGTCGCCCCGGAGAACAAAAGGATCAATAAGTGTTTTAGCGTTGCTTTCATGATTGTTCTTCTCAAAATTTAAAGTTGTATGAGACAGCAGGCACTACCGAGCCAACAATGGAGAGCTGAATTGCTTCCGATTGAAGTGGCTGCCCCGGCACCTGACGCTCGTCGGATTGCGTGAAATATGTGGAGAAAGGATTTTTGCGGGCATAGAGATTATACACGGAGAATACCCAGTAGCTGTGATTCTTTCTCTCCTTTCCTTTTTTGTTGAATTGTTTTCCTTCCAGGCGGAAAGAAAGGTCCAGGCGGTTGTAGCTGGGAAGTCGTACGTTGTTCCTCGACTCATTTGCATTATACGGTATCAGGATTCCCTGTATGGTATAACGTGATGTAGGAAATGTGGTGGGGGTACCCGTTGTGAACGTAAAACTTCCCGACACTGACCACCGTTTGTTAAGCTCATAGAATCCGAGCACCTTCAGGTTGTGCGTTTGATCATAGCGGGCAGCATACCATTCGCCTTTGTTGATGCCATCGACCTGTAGCTCCGTACGCCCGAGTGTATAGCTCACCCACCCGTTGACTCTTCCTGTTTTTTTCTGAAGGTAAAATTCCAATCCGTATGCCCGGCCTTTCCCGCTGAGCAGGTCGCCCTCGAGGTATCTGTTGATGAGCAGATCGGCACCATCGATGTAATCGATCTGATGATCGGTTAGCCGGTAATACCCTTCTACGGAAGCCTCCCACGTTTTACCGATGTTCCGGAAATATCCCAGCGTAAGCTGATCACCGATCTGGGGCTTGATGTTGTTCGAGCTTGGCGTCCACACATCGAGCGGGTTCGAGGCCGTCGTGTTGGAAATGAGATGCAGGTACTGGACCATCCTGTTATAGCTCGCCTTGATGGAGCTTTGTTCCGAGACCTTTGCCCTGAGGGAAAACCGTGGCTCCAGGTTGTCGTAGCTCGCGATGGTTTCTCCACTGCCGTATTTTCGCTCCGAGGCTATACTTTTTCTTTCGCCCGGGATGGTGTCATTGTATGTGTAGATCGTGCCCGGACCATACGATCGGAAAATCGAATATCGCAGCCCATACTCGATCGCCCATGTGTCGTTGATCTCGAGGTTATGATTGACATACAGTGCTGCCTCCAGATTGTATTTTTTCTCGAGGCTGATGTCGGTGGCGGTGCCGTTGGAAATACCCACCGTATTGGCAGGCTCGAAGAAATAATATATTGCCTCTCCTCCGAAATTCAGCTCATTCGTGCTGCTGATAAAGTAGCTGAACTCGGGCTTGGCAATGAAATTGGAGATCGAGGACTCCCAGTTGAAGCGGTTGAGGTTATCATCGCCGAACTGAAGCTCGTATTTATAACTGCTGTAAACGCCGGTGATGTTTGCGAAGAGCTTGTCGTTGAAAAGATGGTTCCAGCGGATCGTGCCCGTAGCGTTTCCCCAGTTGAAACCCTGGTGGCTGTCGAACATAAAGTTGTCGCGTCCGAAATATCCCGAAAGGTAGACGTGATTCTTTTCGTTCAGGTGGTAATTGGCCTTTGCGGTCAGGTCATAGAAATTCAATGCTCCGCCGTCGGATAAGATGTCGACGAACGGTCGCGCCAATATATCGATGTACGACCTTCTGCCCGACACGATAAACGATCCCTTGTCCTTTACGATCGGTCCTTCGAAAGAAAGCCGGCTGAAGATAGTACCTATGCCACCGGTTGTTTCGTATCCCTTCATGTTTCCTTCCTTCATCCGCACATCCAGTATGGAGGCGAGACGGCCACCGTAGCGGGAGGGGACTGCACCTTTGTAAAGCTTCGTATCTTTTACGGCGTCCGGATTAAAGGTGGAGAAGAAGCCGAGCATGTGCGAAGAATTATAAACCGGTGCTTCATCCTGAAGGACGAGGTTCTGTCCCACGCTGCCACCCCGCACGTTGAAGCCCGACGCGCCTTCTCCGACGGTGCTGACACCGGGAAGCATTTGAAGACTTTTGATCACGTCAACTTCGCCGAGGAGCGCGGGGATCTTTTGGATGGTCTTGATGTCGAGCCTGGCAGTGCTCATCTCTACGCTCTGAATGCGCGTCTGGTCAGTTTCCCCGGTAATGACAATTTCCTGGAGTTGCTCGCTGTCAGCCTGCAACTCTATGTCCAGGTGCTGGTCCCTGTCGAGTGTGACCGGTTTTACAATTTTCTGGTAGCCGACATAAGTATATTCGATCTCGTAGGTCGCCGAGGGCACGGTGATCGAATAGAATCCATAGGCATTCGTCGAAGCGCCGATGCCCGTCTCGCGGATGTAAACGGAGGCTCCGATCAGCGCCTCTCCGTTAGCCGAATCCTTGATATAGCCACTAAGGGTATGTTTCGACTGCCCCATGACGGTACTTCCATGAATAGATAACAACAACGTTGTGAAAAAGAGATAGAGTGATCTGTTCATAGGGAAGTTTTCAATTTTGTCATCAATGATATCTGGAACGCTGCGCAGGGCCGCATCTTGTGTTCCGGTGATATAAAATCGTGGGACGTCGTCATTAAAAAACATGTTTACATTCTGCTCCCGGCCACTTAAACCTGGCCATATAACAGAAGGCTGCCATGCAGTGGCGAAAATAACGACAACTATATCCGCAATTTCAAAGGGAAGATAGATTTTATATGATAAGTTGTTGAACGTCCATAGACGTTCAGGCGCAATGGGTAGAGCATACGTTTGTTTTTGAATACAAACAACGGTGCCGCTGATCAACAACACATCCCTTAAAACGTCTCCCGAAGTTGTTTCTGCAGTTCGCGATAGGCAATAGATCCCTGAGTGCCCGGATCCTGCCAGCGGCATTCAATCACAATTTTCCCTTTGAACCTTATTTTCCTCAATGCAGAAAAATAAGGCCTGAAATCATCTCCACGGGTTCCGGGTGGTGTGCGTTGCTCCTTTTCCGCTACTTCCGCGTATGCGATAAAACCTTTTGCTTCAAGGATCGCGCTGGGCGATTCATTCTCTTTCAACATGTGGTAAATGTCTGCGCATAACCTGAAGTTTTTGTGGTCGACTGCCTTGACGATTTCCAAAGCCTCCCTGAGAGTGGTGATGAAGTTGACTTCGGTTCTGTTTAGATTTTCAAGTACGAGTGTAATGTTATACCGTGACGCGATAGCGGCGACCTTCCTGGCAATGTGAATAAATTGCTCTTTTGCCTTTGCGCGGTCAAAGCCGTCCGGTACGCTCCTCGATCCTCCGCTGCCCCACACGATCATTGCCAGGCCTGCTCGTCGGGCACGATGGAGGACGGTGTCTGCGTATTGAAGGATCGCGTTCTCGTCCACCACGGGACCGACAACTTTCAGATCTCCCGGTATAAAAAGATTGCAGGCGAATAAAGGGATCTTTGATTGTCTGATCATGATGAGGTTAGCCTGGAATTGCTCTCCGGAAACGGTTCGTGGCGAAAGAAGCCTGGCGGTACTTTCAACGAGACAGGTATAACCCATGGAATGCAGCAGACTGTCGTTGTCTATACTCTGCGCGATGCCTATTTGTGGTAAATGTCTTCTTTGTGCAGTTGCGCCAACGCAATACAAACAGAGGATGATGACATAGATGATCTTCCGTACTTGTTCCATCCCGGGTCGATCAGGGCAACCAGGAAGCATTAAGTGTAAGTCAAACATGAAATTGGATTTAAAGGTAGCCTCCTTCAACCAGGCTCGGTCTATGGCGACGTCAAGTTGTTCAATAATTTTTATCCGACAACCGATTTCGTGCCTTTTATCACGCCCGGACAGATCGATTTTTGCTTTCTAAAGCTAGAAGGATACAAGGCTGTCTGTCGCATTTGCGCCCCCGAATTGTCATAATATCCCCCCTGGCAAATATTTGCAACCATGTACTTTTGGATAAACAGAAACATGTAAGCAAGCACGATGGGCCGATGACTCGACGCAACGGCTATATGCTTGCTTATCGTTTGATAAGGCGTATCAGGGCATACTTCAAAATAAAATCAAATCCAATGCTACTTAAAAACAAAACCGCTGTGATCTATGGGGTGGCTGATTCACTGGCCGGTGAATTTGCCCGTGTATTCGCAAAAGAAGGTGCTCACGTATTTCTTACCGGGCGCGATATTGCAAAAGTTAAAAAAGTAGCCGATGACATCATTGCACAGGGTGGCGATGCAGACTTTACAGCGGTAGATGCCCTTAATGCAAAAGAGATTGAAGACCATTTGGAAATGGTTGTTCGATCGGCAGGAACAATAGACATATCATTCAATGGCATTGGGGTGCAGGACACGCAGAATATTCCACTGACAGATATGTCATTGGATGATTTTCTGCGTCCGGTCAATGTTGCCATGCGAACACAATTTTTAACGTCCACTGCTGCGGGAAGATTTATGATGAGACAGCGTTCGGGTGTTATTCTTTCACTCACTTCTACACCGGGAGCGCTTGGGTATCCCCTGGTAGGTGGCTTTGGCCCTGCCTGTTGTGCAATTGAAGGATTTTCAAGAGACCTCGCGTGTGAACTTGGCCGTTACGGTGTACGTGTGATCAATATTCGATCGGCAGGCTCGCCTGACTCCCGACCATTTTTGGAAGCTTTGGCGAACGGACGCGAAGAGACCCTGGAGTTCATTCACAAATTAGAAGCAGATACAATGCTGAAGCAACTGCCGATGATGAACGATATTGCCAATGTTGCCCTTTTTCTCGCGTCGCCCCTGGCGAAAAAGATAACTGGCGCTACGATAGACGTGACCTGCGGCACCACCAGCGGTTTGAATTACAAAATTCCTTCTATTCCGTTTGTATCAACACAAGACAACTGACCTCAGGCCACACTTACCTGCGCGGTGGCTACCTGTGGCTCCTCCGGCGGTGTCCTGTACGCAGTAACGACGCAAGAAACATTCGTGCAAAAAATATTTCGTAAAACACTTGCGTAACCTATAAGTTACATGTTTATTTACGTAACTTTTAAGTTACACATTATGAATGGCACTATTAAACACCAGTTTTTTTTCCCTCATCCCAAAGAGACGGTGTGGGAATACCTTACCCGCCCGGAGCTGCTGGAGCAGTGGCTGATGAAAAATAATTTTCAGCCTATCGTGGGGTTTGAGTTCCAATTCAGGACTAACCCGATACCGAGCCTTGATTTCGACGGGATCTGTCATTGTAAGGTATTGGAGATCGTCCCCTATAAAAAGCTTTCGTACTCATGGAAAGGCGGTCCCGGTAAAGGCAAGATTACACTGGATACGCTGGTGGTCTGGCAGCTCGAGTCTAATGATAAAGGCACTGAGCTATTCCTTGAGCACAGCGGTTTTGGAAAGGAAGAGAATCTGAATTTCTATAAGGGCATGACGGATGGCTGGCTTAAGAACGTGCAAAAGATCATCAATCTTTTAAACGCTGCGCAACATGACACAAACAAGGCTTGACGCATTTCAGGTTATCGGAGACCCCAGCAGAAGAAGGATGCTCATGCTGCTCTCCAGGAACAGCCTGACCATCAACAGCCTTGCAGACAATTTCGACATGAGTCGTCCTGCTGTTTCCAAGCACATCAAGATCCTGCAGGGAGCGGGATTTATTTCCATTCACGACATCGGTCGGGAAAGGTATTGCACTTTGAAGAAGGACGGTTTTGAAGAATTGCAAGCCTGGCTGTCTCACTTCGATACCTTCTGGACATCAAAACTAAAAAAGCTGGAGGCCTTATTAAACAACAAGTTGGAGAATAAAAAAAGCTGAAGTACCATGACAACAAAGACAACAACAATGACAACCAGGGAAGTCGCAACGCGGTTCAACGAGCTCGCCCGGCAAGAGAAATGGTTTGAGATACAGGATGAGCTGTTCGCCGACAACGTAAGAAGCATCGACCAGCCGGATTCTCCGTATTTTGTATATGCCGAGGGCAAATCTCAGGTTCGCAAGAAAGGTGAGGATTTCGTAAAACGTATCGAGATATTTCACAGTGGCAGTACCACTGAGCCGCTGGTGGCCGGCAATCATTTTACGGTGGGAAGGTCAAAGGACATGACCGTGCAGGGGCATGGAAGAATACAAATTAATGAGATCATGCTATATGAAGTAAAGGACGGTCAGATCGTATTGGAGCAGTTCTTCTATTGAGGATCTTTTACGAAGGTTCCGGGTAAAAAAATGCACGCTTGCAGGGGTATTCAAACGCCCTGCAAGTATGTATTCCTGACAGGTCATTAACCGATCCTTAACTTTTGAGCTATACCAAATTCCGTACATTGCATTTCAGAACTTCTTTTAAGGCAGAAGATTTAATGCAGGTACAAAAGCATATTCCAGCGTTCCCGTTGTCGAATTTTATCGAACACATGGTCTATGTGAACGGATCCTTGCCGATACCCTTTTTGAAAGAATTGCCGGATGGTGGCATCAACCTCGTCATCGAGCTCAACGACAGGACCGTTAATACCATCTATCCTGAAGAGGGTCTCAGGAAGAAACACGAAGTAAAGCGGGCGTGGATCTCCGGACTACAGAAGCAGGCCATCCTGTATAAGAACAACACGGATTCTACGATCATCAGCGTCAGGTTTACCACAGGTGGTTTTTTCTGCCTCACCAAAATACCGATCACCGCTATCGACCACGTTGGAATAGAAGCAGAGGCTTTATTGGGGAGCTCATTTGGTCATTTGTATCAAAGGATCATCAACGCTACAGGCGTGAAGGAGATGTTTGCGTTGATCGAGAACTATTTTCTGCAATACCAGGCAGACAACCATACGGAACATGAGGTGGTGCGTTTCATCGATCACAACATCGACAAACCTATAGACTGGTTGGTCCATAAGTCCGGCTACTCCCAGAAACATGTGATCCATCTTCTTAAAAAACATACCGGTTTTTCACCCAAGTACCTTCAGCGGTTACACCGTTTTCAGTTGGTGGTAAAGGAAGTTCAAAACCAGAAAAACAAGGTCGATTGGTTTTCGGTCGTCCAACGCTATGGCTACTATGACCAGGCACACTTGATCAGGGATTTCGCCCATTTCTCAGGAATCAGTCCTACCGACTACATCAAATCTCAGATCGCGATCGGGGAGAACAGTCTCGTGTCGGATATGATCTTAAAGCTTCCTTCCTGATTTTCTGTTGGGATTCAACTAGTTACGCATTGTTTATTCGCGGGTTCGGCCAGGTAAAATTTTTACAATGGAGGGGGCAGCGTGGTGCCTAGCTTTGATCTATCAAAAAAACGAAACACAACTATGAAACCTTTCAAAATTGAAGTGCCCCAGGAAGTATTGAACGATCTATCGATCCGGTTAAAGCAAACCCGCTGGACGGATGAACCTGAAAATGCCGGCTGGAGCTATGGCACCAATCCCGATTATCTACGCAAACTTGTAACGTACTGGCAGAACGAATATGATTGGAGAAAGCATGAGGCCGGGATCAACCAATACCCTCAGTTCAAAGTTGACATCGACGGCGTGACCATTCATTTTATACATGTTAAGGGAAAAGGGCAGGGGAGCTCACCACTTATCCTTATTCACGGGTGGCCCGATTCGTTCTACCGTTTTCTCAAAGTCATTCCCATACTCGATGCGTCTTTCGACATCATCATTCCCTCGATACCAGGCTTTGGCTTCTCACAGCAGACAGCCATGAATGTTGATCGTGTGGCGGAGTTGTTCAATAAGCTTATGACGAAAGTATTGGGTTACACAACATATTTTGCTGCCGGTGGAGATATGGGAACGGAAGTGACAAAATCGCTGGCGGTACAATATCCGGATAGTATAAAGGCCATTCATCTCACTGATGTAGGTTATCCGAACGGTACGGAAGACTGGAGCAAGATGACACCCGAAGAGCAGACATTCGGGCAGCAGATCCAACACTGGTTCTTCACTGAAGGGGCATTTAACATGATACAATCTACAAAACCACAGACACTCGGATACGCCCTGAATGACAGCCCGGTGGGGCTTGCGTCGTGGATGATCGAAAAGTTTTATGCATGGAGTGATCATGATGGAAACATCGAGAGTTGTATGACCAAAGATGAGATCATCACCAACATCATGATCTATTGGGTCAGCCAGTCGATCAACTCCTCGATCAGAATGTACGCCGAGAATGCACGGGCGAGTTATATGGGAGGTTTAAAGTCGTCGCGACGCGTTGAAGTGCCGGCAGGTATATCGCTCTTCCCGAAAGAAGCTCAGTTCCCGAAGGCCTGGGCAGAAAGTATGGTCAACGTGGCGAGCTTCAATGTGATGAAAAAGGGCGGAC
>CBHTUB010000234.1:0-9037 GCA_966095595.1 uncultured Chryseosolibacter sp.
TCTCCGTCGAAGCTGTGCTTCGACGGAGACAGATATGAAAAAAGCAATTACCAAGAAATATCTCATGAGCAGTAGTCTATTACAAACGTAATATATACACTTAATGTCAGAAATCACGTGAACTGCAGAACTCTTACACATTAGTGCCGGATGACCACTTTCTTCACCACTGTCCCGCTCTCAGCTTTTATTTTACAGATATAGAGACCGGACGGTAGATGCGAAACGTCGAGTGCCACCTCTTCATTCTCATGGGCAAGCTGCCTGCTCAGCACTTCCTTTCCGTTAAGGTCGTGTAATGACATCAGCGAGTCCTTTGTATCTGCTGAACGGTAATCGATGTGTAGCACATCATTTACCGGCGCCGGCCAAAACGACAATCCCGTTTCACAACATTCTTTCTCCGAGCCGGTCGTAACTTCTTTCACAAGACCTGCAAGTTTGGCAATTTCATCCGGGGGCAAAACATAGTTGTATATTCTGAAATCGTCGATGTTTCCCATAAAAAACGGATCCTGCGCAAATTGGCTTCGACCGATGTAATTCAACACGGGTTGAAAATTCATTGGACGGATCGTGATCGTATTGGATTCTGCCACGATCAGGCCGTTCACGTATATCTTGATATCGGAAGCGCCAAACGTTACCGCCACGTGAGACCATTTGAATTTTGACAATCCCGACGCAGTAAGGCTTTGTTCTGCCACACCGCTGCCCTTGATCCCAAAGTGAAGCTGATCCGATGCCGACCCCGGCGACAGGAACATGTATTCGGATTCAGTGTTACCAAAATCGAAAATACGCTGCCATTCATCACCACCATTCCAATATACCCACGTAGCGATGGTCATTTCTTCCTGATTCGCTACGTTCGCCGGCAGCTGCAAAAATGTGTTCCCATTCAAAACGATGGCCTTCGATCCTACTTTCGCAGTTCCAAACGAAGGACTTGCATAGGAAGCGCTGTGATTCAGGTTGAGTGAGCTGTCCAGTATGTTTCCTTCAAATTGAAAATGCGCTACAAGACCTTGCTCACCGGTGGGACTCGCCGACACCTCGCTGGAGTAAACAGAGCGATTCAACGACTTGTCTACCGCACGGATCACGTAAAAAAATTGCCCTCCGGTAGTTGGAGTATTGTCGACAAAAGATGTTGCCGTCACATTCCGGGCGATCGTCTCGTAAGGCCCTCCCTCCGACGTCGATCTGAAGATACTATATCCCGTGACATCGGATTCCGGACTCGTAGTCCAGTCCAGGCGGACTGATTCTGCCTGTGCTGTTGCGACCACATTCGTCGGCGCAGCGGGTGCCGTAAATTCAACCGGTGCGCTTACCGGCAGAAATCGCCACTGCTGACTTGCGTTTCCGGTGACATCCCATTGAATGATCTGAGCTCCGTCAGTCGTACTTCCTTCGTAGACGTCAAGGCACTTTGCGCTATGGCGGCTGCGGATGTAAAACCATCCGTCTTCGACATATTCGAGATACCACTGCTGATTGCCACTCTTGACATCGTTCCACACAATGATGCTGGCACCGTTGTTCAGGGAGTAGTTTAAAACGTCAGGAGACTTTCCGCTGTGCTGTGCCGTAAAGGTGAAATAGCTGAAGTCTCCTCCCACTGTAGCACTCACGGGTGTTACGTTCCATTGTTGATATGTAGCTCCCGTGTTCGTGCCTTGCTGAAGGTTGGCTCCTGCGCTTAGAGAACCTCCGGCGACTTCCAGCACTTTGCCACTGTTGCGATTCACCAGAACATAACGACCATTGATCGCGGGTTGGATGTCGTCGCCCCATGTTATATTGACAACCCTTTCAGCGTTGCTTTGCCCCTGCATGTAACCGGTGCCTCCAGGCATCACCAACGTATACTCACGTTGCGGCCCATAACCCTCGTAATAAACATCTCTATCCTTTGAAAGGAATCTGTACGTAGTCGTCAGCGCCTGTCGTTCTGACGTTCCGCCGAAAGCCTTTACCTTTCCATCCGGGTTACGATAGACCGATGCTGCGGTCCAGTTGGGTCGATGCTCCGCATAGCCAAGGCGTTGTCCATCACTGGCCTTTACAAACTCGCCACGGGCAAGTTCTGCAGTGCCCCACCAGATACCGGTTTGCATCCCATACTCGACGCCGACCATCGGTTCCATCACGTTGTGCAGCTCATCACCTGTTGCATAATGACCATTGGCGCGCACCGTTTGATAAAATGTAGCGAATGCATCAAAGCCGCCCGCGAGCTGGTGCGTGTTGCCCTCGTCAAGCCGATCCTTAAGGGTGTTATACCACGTCAACGCCTGATCATTGTTGAGCGTGTTACCGCCGGAGATGCGGATGTTATCGAACCGAGAATTGCTTCTCAGCTCTCCGCAGATATTATAGAAATCGGTTATCGAACCTTGTCCCCATCCATAATCAGGTTCGTTGAAAGGTGAGATCGAAATGACCTCACGACCCGCTTCCTGTACGCGCCGGGTAGTGACGTCCATCAATGCAGCCCAATTCGCAGCATTGCCCGAGTACCACGAGTCGACACTGGGATGATCACAATTCAGGGCTACTTTGGCATGTGGTCCCACGAGGTCGATCAGTCCCAGCCGCAAATTCAGCCAATCGACCTGATCGGTTTGAAGATCTCCATTGACGAGCGGCATCGTCGGCTGAAAGGAGGCCCTCACCACATCGACACGTTCCGCGCCCATGAAAGCTACGCCCCGACGGATGTTGTCCTCACTCGGCCAGGCAGTATCCAATCCCCAGAAGAGTGGTTTGCTCTCGCCTGTTGCCGAGACGCTGTAAGTCACGGTACGATCGGGAACCGGTTGTGTAACCAATTTATCACTTGCGCTCGCAGGAGTGGTCTGAGCATTTACATGGCTGAATATTCCTCCGCATAAGCAGAACGCTGTTGCGGTTATCGAAAGAATTTTTTTCATCAACTGGAAGGTTTGGTGGACTAGTTGGATTCCGGAAATTTGCACAATGCATTTCTCTGGAATTCAGAGAACAAAAATCGTTTTTAATTCAAATTTGATCGGGGGCTGACTGGCACTTGGTGAGGGGGATTCGGGTAATCCTCCAAATCTTTTAAATGATATCCTCGGAAAAAAAGACGTCATCTAATGCCATGCCTGATCAAAAAGAAGGTATGCAAATTTTCTTGCAGACCTTCAAACTCTAACCTATTCTACTGCTATTGTGGAAGCATTGCAAATACCCTTACTTCGGCAACGCTGAAGAAACCGGGGCTACCACCTTGCCAGTAGCCTTCGTAATTCTTGAGACAGCGTATTCTGATGTATCTCACTTTTGGCGCATTGGGGTCCACAGTTACCGGGAATCCTGCAGCGGCGAGCGCCTTATCTTCAGCGCTTTCATTGTCCTTACCCAGGCCCGATGGTTTTTCAAAGGTACCTGACGCAAGCAACGTCCAGGTCTCGTCGAGAGCACCGCTGCTGCTCGGAGCTGCTGATCCATAGATCTCGTAATCACGGATAGTTGAAAAGACATAGTACGAACCCCACCACTCGAGGAATGGATATATTTTTATCTGCGTTAACTCTGCCTTCAATCCCAGATCGAACGTGATCATTTGCGGAGTCGACCATGCGGAATTGATGTCCGTGAAGTTCGATCCTCCATAGGAGTTTACGCCATCCCACATGGCATCTATCCCTCCCGAGCCGCCGTTTGCAAAGGTATCTCCGTTAAAAAACGCCTCGGCAAACGAGCCGCGATCAAGCTCCTCCTCGGCAAATGTAGGAACGCCGCGTGTATCATACTCTGTAGCAAAAGTATCTATCGGGACGAGCAACCCCTGTTTGTCCTTCGCCAACGGTCTATAGATCGTTCTCCATGTAAACCCATCGTTCGCATAATCCAGTCCTTCCAGTACCGTGGTGGGTTCCGATGCAGCGGTTGTAACGAGCGTCATTACGCCATCTTTTTCATACCACACTTCCATTGTCTCGGGTCCGAGCTTTGTATTCACGATGTCCCAATAGATGGTTGTCGCACCGTCATCATACACGATCGACTTTATTCCCCTGTTATCCAAAGAATTCCGATAGCGATTGCCATAAGATTCTCCGGTAACGGTATAGCCAACCGATCTGTTGCCTTCATCATCATAAGTATAAAAGGTAAAGCTCTGTGTGCCCTCCTGTACATCTACGATCTGATCGAATACGAAATCTGATCCGGCAGATTCGATTGGAAATTCGACAGAGTCCTGATTGTTATTCCAGAAGATCTTTGTGGATGTTACTTTAGGGTCTGCTGTCATGGTGCCCCAGAATCGTACGCGTTGATCGCCCGGGAAAATAGCTACCGAATCAAACCTTCCCGGATAGACTATCTCGCCGCCTTCATTGTACTTTTTAAACTCATCCCAATCGGTACATGAGACAAGGAACATTATACAGCACACCAAGCTCAGCGCACTGTACAAGTTATATTTGCTCTTAAATATTTTTTTCATAGTTGCTTGAGTAATTTTTTATCGGACACATTAGACCGTAAGTTCAATTGAGTGAATTATCTCGGATCACCATACACCCTAAGCTCGTCGAGTGCCAGCGTGCCGAAGCCTGACCAGTTTTCAAGATTCTTGATCCTCAGGTAGCGCATCCTTGGAGCGTCGAGATCCGCCTCATAAAAGAATCCATTGGCAGCTGCCTCCTTGTCGGCGGCCGTTTCTGTTTTACCGGACGACCCGGAAGGCTTCTTCATCTCATACTCACCGAGCAACGTCCATGTTCCATCCAGCTCTCCGTTAGGGTTCGGCGACGAAGATCCCCAGAATTGAAATTTTTTCGGCGTGCAATAGTCATAGTACAATCCGCTGAGTTCCTGGAATGGCCTTATCCATACCTTGCTAACCTTGGCTTCCAACCCCATATCGATCGTCACGACAGCGGGTATACTGGAATAAGCAGCATCCAGGCTCGTAAAGCACACAGGCCAGCCGTAGCGGTTATCCCATAGGCCAGTCACTACGCCACCATTCGATACCATTGGCACATCGCCGGGTAACGGGTAGTGAGCAAACTCGCCACGGTTGATCTCCGTTTCGTAAATAGGCGTTACTTCCTGGTAAAGCGTATCTGTCAAGTTACCCCAGCGGTCCCTGACAACAACACCATACTCCCTCGCGATCGTATCCATTCCGCTGGCGGTGGACAGAATCGATATGTTATCAGAGTAGACACTCAGGTTATTGTTGACCTCCCAATCCTTGAATTCATTCTGCTCAAGAATCAGAATGGCAACCGGCGCTGCCGTCTCGTTCTCGGCAGATAATTTATATCCGCCAAAAGCGTCTTTGATGTACACACTTTCAAGGATATCATAGATCGGTGCACGAAGCGGATTAACGGTCACGGTGATCGGCTCCGACTCCACTTTTGCCCTGTTGACGGAATACACTTTTACTTCATATCCCTTTCCGTCGGTTTCATCTGCAAACCCTTCGAGCACGAGGGAATCTATGTAATAGGAAGCTTTGGTCTCGAGCTGCTGCCCGTTGGTAATCGTATAAACGGCTTTCACATATAGAAGATCTGCATCGGCAGGAACATCATAAAAGAGCGTAGACTTACCTTCCGCGTTCTTCACCGTTATGTTTGTCACAGGATCCGCAGGTCCGCTGGAACCCAGCGGCTCCCGGAAGCCCTCTTCTGTGCATGAATACAGGACGGAGAGCATGGCAATTGCCGCCGCCAGATATTTTATGTTTGATTTCTTCATTGTCTTCATCATTAATGATTTTGAATTACCATCCCGGATTTTCAACAAGTCTTAAATTCTGTCTGGTGTTATCCGTACCGATCGGCCAGAAGTAGTCACGCGGGGTAACGAATGTCTGGCTATAGATGTGTGTCTCGTGATAGTAGGCAGAGCTCGTTGTTCCGGTATAGTTCCAACCGGTGATGTCTTTGTTCAGCTCGTCCGCCGCTTTTTTCCAGCGGCGAAGATCCCAAAAGCGATGACCTTCAAATGCCAGCTCGATCAATCTCTCCTGATGAATGATCTCCCTCAGACCATCCTGCGTGGTGTACTTGCCCGGGTTGGTAGAATAGTTTGTCCACGAATCTACGACACCCGCCAACCCTGCTCTTTCACGGATCTTGTCCAGGTAAACGATCGCCTCAGAAGATGCCGGCTCTACTTCATTCAACGCCTCTGCATATAGAAGATATAGATCTGCAAGGCGAACCTCAGGCCAGGGGTAAGCTTTATATAGTGTGTTGGTCTCATCGGTAAACTGGAAATCCAGGTTCACCAGCTTCTTGGGGTAATAACCAGTTTCATTCCATGCAGAGTTGGACGGGATTCCACCCGGATCGTTCCATTTCGTTTGCGCATAGAATCTGTTCTCAGGGTTACCTTCGTCTGTGGAATTGTTCTTATACCAGATACCGCCATCAAATCCAAGGTCAGCATAGAAGCGATTTTCACGATCGAAATTCAATCTTGCAGTAGTGTATCCTTCCTTGATGTTGAAGCGTTCAGCATTAGTAGCCACGCGAAGCTCTTCATAGTTGCTGAAGTCGAGCGTTTTGTCTTCGTCGATAGGCACACCGTTCGATGTGTAAAATATCTTCGCGATCTTGATGGGAACTTCCCATGCACCCGGAACCGTCAGACGGTTGTTCCCTTTGTCACCCGTCAGTACGATCTGGCAAAGGTTCTGATTGTACCAGTCAAAGTAGCTATTGGTATTTCCCCAGATGATTTCCGAATTCCATGGTTCCGACACGGCTTCCCTGATACCGGTTTGTATTTCGGTGATGTAGTTGAGGTCTTTATTACCATTGTAATAATGCAGCTCACGACCAACAGCTTCGGCGGCATCGATCGCAGCTTTGCACGCGTCCTTTGCCTTTACCCATTTCCCTACATCATAACCTGAAGGAAAAAGGTTGACACCGTCGTTGTCTACAAAATTGGCATAATCGGAATTTCCGTTGAACAGCGGGCTTGCTGCCATGATCCATAGCTTAGCCTTGAGGGCAAGTGCCATCGGCTTTGTTGCTCTGCCCATTTCCTCCGTTTGGATCTGAACTTCATTCGGAAGCCTGGTAATCGCCGCGTCAAGTAATCTTGAAATATAGTTGACACATGAATCAATGGGCTGTCTCGTCACGTAGTTCGTGGTGACATCTGCGTCGATCGGAGCGTTCTTGTCAATGATGGGTATAGGCCCATACATTCTTAACAGATAGTAGTGATAGTAAGCTTTCAAGAACTCGGCTTCACCGATCCAACGGGTACGGGTGTCGATATCGAGGTCCGGCACCTTAGAGAGATCCGTAATGTTTTCCAGGAAAATATTGCAGGTACGAATACCGGCAAACATGCGCTTGCCCGAACCGCCAAGGGCGCCATTCCTCTGACCGGTCCAGCCGTCGAGAAGCGGTGCGTTCGAATTCTGATCACCCTGCGCTATGGAGAAAGCTGCATTCTCATAAGTCGGGCTGCCAGGCAACCATATCTCATCACCAGCCATCATTCCCGCGTTATACCAGCCATCGCCATTTTTCGGAATGAACGAATAACAGGTAAACAAATATCTTTCAGCTTCATTGGCCAATGAGAACGCATTGTCTATTGTTACTACGTTATCAGGAACAACGTCGAGGTATTTGTCGCATGACGCGAAGGTCATGCCGATCACCAGAGCCAACATTCCAATGCGGAAGAGAACAGTTGTCCTGGTCTTTTGTCTATGATTATAATTATTAAATATTCTCATATCGATATATTTTAATTCATCGGTAGTTATGCAGGATGCGATCCGTCATTTCTATCCGACTCTGTCGTTTGATTAAAGATCAATCTGAAGTCCAACCATGTAAACGCGCTGAACAGGATAACCCAGGCCATTACCTCCCATTTCAACATCCCACAAATCGAATTTGCTGAATGCCCACAGGTTGTTGGCCGAGAAGTAAAGCCGCGGCTTCGCGTTGGCCAACTTTGCGATTGTCGGGAACGTATATCCAACGGTAACTGTCTTCAGGCGCACAAAGCTTCCGTTCCTCAACCACCATGTAGAAGGCTGTATGTTGTTCACCTCGATCTTGTCGCTGAGGCGCGGCCAGAGCGCGTATGGATCCTGATTCTCTTCAGACCAGTGGCTGTCGTGTATGGCCTGTAGCTCTCCGCTCTGCAGTCCCGTGCCAGGAATCATATTACCGGTATTGGTGTCGAAACCTGCGAACTGTATAAATGGCGCGGTCTTTACAGGATCAATGAAGAACGACGTTCTCGCAACACCCTGGAACATGAATCCAAAGTCCCAGTTCTTGTAGTTGATCGAAGGACCGATACCATATATGATCTCGGGAACACGTGGATGTCCGATGGGAACCATGTCATCCGGTGTGATCTTGCCATCGCCGGTCACGTCGCGGTACTTGATGTCGCCGCCCATTGCGTGGCTTGTTCCATACACTGGATTTATGAAAGTCTGATCCGGTGAATTTCGAACTTCTTCATCATCGACAAATAAACGTTCTGCGATATAACCCCATGACTGATCAAAGGGCAGTCCAACCGCGCTAAGATGCTGAAGCTCGGGACTATATTGGAGCTCTGCCTTTTTCAGCACTTTGCTTCTCGAGTAAGTAAAGGTACCGGACAAGGTAGCCGTGAGGTTGGAGTATTGCTTTGTATACACCATGCTTACGTCTACACCTTTGGTTTCTCCTGAGCCATAGTTGGCGGCCACCGTGGTCAGCAATCCCTGTGCTGATTCGACGTTAGGATTTGTCTGATAAATGTTGGTACGAGTCGTCTTGAATGCATTGACTACGAAGGATAGCGAGTTGAACAAAGTCATGTCCACTCCCAGGTTGAGCTGCTTCGACTTTTCCCATGACACGTTGTTGTTGCCGTATCGAAGTACTGCATAGCCATTTTTTCTCGTCAGGTCGGTTCCAAGCTGATCGCCGAACTGTGCACCATAGAATGAAGAATTCGCGTCTACGTTTGACAGATAGAAGAATCGGTCGTTGAGGTTACCAATTTG
>CBHTUB010000235.1:0-9030 GCA_966095595.1 uncultured Chryseosolibacter sp.
AAAAGAAAAAAGGGAGAAACAAGGACTAGCGTATGGTTTGACAGCGGAAAGGACAGGCAGCATGACATTTTTTTTCTATTTTTAAGGATGGCTAAAGTTATTTCGTTTATCAGTCGAAAGGGAGGAACCGGCAAGACCACAAATGCCATCAACCTGGCCACGAGCCTCCACCACCTCGGAAAGAAAGTTATTCTCGTAGAAACTGATACGAACTATACCCTGAACACCCTCCGCAAAATGGAGCAATTCAAGTCGAAGGCGGAGAACGGCAATTTCGATATCGTCGGGTCGCAGGACCATGACGTCGCCGAAGAATTGGTCGCCATGAAGCAAAGGAGGGGAACTGATGTAGTAGTGGTTGACAGTGCCGGAAAGACGACCGATGAAGGGATCAAAAAATTATGTCTGGTAAGCGACGTAGTGATCGTTCCAACCAGCCTCACACAAAACGACTTGCTGGTAACGTATCAGACAGTGACCGACCTGGCGCCCGCCCGCGAGCTCAACCCACGGCTGAAGATACTCATCCTTCCCAATCGCATACATAGTACAACCAACCTGTACACCGTTCGGGAAAATCTCAAAAACCTCGATGCGGTCATTCTGCCAGTGATTGTTCCGCAGAAGAATCTTTATGTAAATTTCAGCACGATGGATTACGAGAAAGAATACCAGCCCGTGGCGCAGGAAATCCTAAAGCATATTTCATGAGCAAGAAGAAAAATACGCTTAAAGATCTCAACGAATTTCTCCGGCAGCAGGCCGCTACCCTCGTGTCCCCGAACAAGCTGAGCGATAAAATACAGCCGCCCGAGACCACGGGGCAACCCGAAACCCAGGCACAAGCCCAGCCTTTAACCCGCGACGCTATTATCTCAGCAATTTCCGGGAATACCGACTATCGCGATCAGCTCTGCGACATCATTCTCGGCGTCAGCGACAAGATCAAGGATCCTACACCGGAAGACAAGATGCTGATCAATACAGCACTCTACCTGAAGCACGGCGAAGGCTGGAAAGATGCTATCCACAACTTCTGGAAAAAAAGACAGTAACAACCGTTTGTCCTTTCCCTGCAATTCTTACTGGGAAGAATCGTAATATTGCCACGCAAATAATCATTCTATGAAATTCGGAACCAAAGCCGTCCACGCCGGTGTAGCACCCGATCCGTCTACAGGAGCGATCATGACACCGATCTTCCAAACCTCAACCTACGTGCAGGAATCTCCTGCCAAACACAAGGGATATGCCTATGCAAGAGGAGCCAACCCGACGCGCAACAGCCTTCAGAAGAGCCTGGCCGCCCTTGAGAACGGCAAGTTCGCTTTATGCTTCTCCTCGGGAATGGGCGCCACGGACGCTGTTATCAAGCTGTTGAATCCCGGAGACGAGGTGATCACCAGCAATGACCTGTATGGCGGCTCGTACCGCATGTTCCGAAGGGTGTTCGAGAAGTACGGGATCAAATTCCACTTTGCGGACCTGACAAACCCGTCCAATGTCACAGGCCTGATCAATGATAAGACCAGACTGTTCTGGCTCGAAACGCCCACGAATCCACTCATGAACATCGTCGACATCGGGGCTTACGTTGACCTCGCGAAAAAGAAAAATGCCCTGGTCGCCGTGGATAATACTTTTGCGTCGCCCTATCTCCAGAATCCGCTTGACCTCGGAGCCGATATCGTCATGCATTCCGTCACCAAGTACCTCGGCGGACACTCCGATGTTATCATGGGGGCACTGGTCATGAATGACGAAAAACTCTATCAGGATCTCGCCTTCATCCATAATTCATGTGGCGCAGTTCCGGGACCCCAGGACTCATTCCTCGTGCTGCGGGGAATCAAGACATTACATCTCCGCATGGAGCGCCATTGCCTGAATGGACGAAAGATCGCCGAGTACCTGCGAAATCATCCGAAGGTCGGTAAAGTGTACTGGCCCGGATTCACGGATCATCCGAACCATGCCGTTGCTAAAAAGCAGATGCGCGATTTCGGCGGCATGCTGTCATTCACATTGAAAGATGATAGCGTGGAGAAAGCAACAAAGCTGATGGAAAGTGTCGAGCTCTTCTCGCTTGCCGAATCGCTCGGAGGCGTAGAGTCACTGATCAATCATCCGGCTTCGATGACACACGCAAGCATCCCGAAAGAGGAAAGGCTCAAGGGTGGTCTCGTAGACTCCCTGATCAGACTCAGTATCGGTGTCGAGGACGCGGAAGACCTGATCGCGGATCTCGAACAGGCGCTGACGAAAATCTAAGGCTAATTTGCGGCTTCGATAACATCTTTGTCTTCCGATGGTGAAGAAGGTGAAGATGTTTTCAACGTTGCGAGGGGAATACGAATCGTAAACTCACTTCCCTTACCGGTGTCAGTTGACAGGTCGATCTTTCCATGAAGGCGATCGATTAGCGTTTTCACGATTGCAAGACCGAGGCCATTTGACGATTCTCCACCGGTAGGACGCGCGGTCAGCTTCTTGAACTTCTGATATAGATGCGCCTTATCGTGCGTGGTAAACCCCGGGCCCTGATCTTTAACGGAGATCCAAAACTCGTCCACAAGCTTGCCTCCCGCTACAACAACCGTTGACCCTGCCTCCGAAAACTTGATGGCGTTCGACAACAAATTATCCATGATGCGGTTCAAATATTCAGGGTCTGTCTGTACCTCGTCATTTGAAACGCGCGTAATGTAGAGATGAATATTTTTAGCCTCCGCGCTTGGAATGAACTGATTTGTCTTTTCAAGCAGGAACCTGCTCAGGTCGAACGAAGCATACGTAGGCTCGACATTCTCCTCCAGCATATGCACGTCCAACAGGTCGGTAATGAGGTCAAGCCCAGCCTGGGTTGCGTCGCGGGTCATCTTGAGGTAGATCGCCTGATCCTGCGTAAGTGGTCCCTCCAGCTCCATCAAATCCACGATCCCCTTGATCCTGTTGAGCGGCGACTTCAGGTCGTGCGCAACAATGCTCATCAGCGTGTCCTTTTCATGGTTGAGGTCCGACAACTGCTGATTTCGTTTGGATAGTTTCTGATTCTGACGAATGATCTCTTCACGTTGCTTCTGGATCTCCTCGTTTTGTTTGACAAGCTGTTCATTGGCCTCCTGTCGTCTCTTGTTGGTAAGCCACAGGATGAATCCCAGTATACTAACAAAAGCGACTATCACGATCAATATGATATTCTGAAGCCGTTGCTGCTTGATCGTAGCCTGGTTCACGTCGTCTTCCGCCTTCAGCATCACATTCTCCTGTTCCTTCCGCTGGATCTCGATCTCGAATTGAAGCCTCTCGACCTGCCGCGCAAGATCCAGATCCTTGATCGAGTCCTTCAGGATGAGATACTCATTCATGAAGCTCAAACGGTCAACTTCATTGCGTTGCCGCTCAGACAACTTCCAAAGGTCATAATACGCGCGCATCTGTCCATTGAGATCCTTGATGCGTGTCGAAACGATAAGGGAGTTATTAAAATATTCGTAGGCCTTGGGCAGCTCATTCTTCCGGAAGTGAATTTGCCCCATGATGTGATAGGCCTGGGGGCGCATGCGAACGTTATTCACCTCTTCGATCACCTGAAGACCCTGCTTGCTTATTTTTTCCGCTTCGCCAAGCATGCCCACATTCAGATAGCTTTCAGCAAGGAAAGTCTTGATCTCCGCCAGATTGATATTGTCCTCGATGACCTGGCCCGTCGAGTCCGCTTTTCTGAGGATCGTTATCGATTTATCCCACTGATTGATCTCCTGATAGAACCTGCCGAGATACAAAAGCGCTGACATGATATCACGGGTATTTCCCAGCTTCAATCTGATCTTGTAAGCTTTTGTGAAAGCATCGTCCGCCTTCTTGTAATCCCTCTGAACCTTATACAGGTTACCCAAACTCTGATAAACATAAGCCAGTCCGGACGAATCGTTGATGGTCTGAAAAATTGAACGGGCTTTAATAAAATGTTCGTACGATCTTCCCAGCAACCCCTGCTCGAAGAATAACCTTCCGAAGTTGTTGTTTGAGTGAGCGATCTGGACGGAATCGTTCTGTGCGGTCGAGAGTTGGAGGGCTTTCGAAAAATACTCGTACGCCAGGAGCCTCTCGCCCTTGTAATTGAAGGCTACGCCACTAATATTCAGGGATTTTGCAAGGCCTGACCTGAGGTCGATCTTCTTACCCAGCTGAAAGGCCCGGTTGCTATAGGAAATAGTCGAGTCAGGGCTTGCGAAACGGTGTTCCCACGCGTAGTCGAGAAGAAGGTCAAAGCGCTTTTCACCCTCCGCGTTGCGGAGTTCGTTTCTCAGGGAGTCTATTAACTGCAAATTTTGCCCAAAAACGGATGCAATCGGCAAAAACAGCCAAATGACGATGGGTATACTTTTCCGCTTCACGTAGGCGTTCTCAGGTAATTTTACTAATCAAAAGTACGTAAAATACTCGTTTTGTACTGAAGCGGTGTAACGAAATTCAAACCCATGTGGTTTTCCAGCCAGATATCAATTTTCTTCGAAATTCAGGTCGCGGCCATACGTCTCATCAATCGCCCGAAGCGCAATGAACGCTATCACGATCGTAAATACCCCGACGATCAGCGCCCCGTAGATGATGCCCATGCCCCGCGCCTGCTCCGGCCCGACCAGCTTGTCGTAATAGGAACTGATGTCATCCCGGAAGAACTTGAACATTAGGGTGATGGGGATCACCGTGCCGCGAATAAAGTTTGGAACCGAGGTCGCTACGGTAGAGCGCAGATTGGTGCCGAACTGCTCGGCCGCAATCGTCACGAATAATGCCCAATATCCTATTCCAAAGCCGAGGGCGAAACACGACACGTAAAAGAACGATACCGTACGCACAGGCATGAACAGGAACATGATGATAAAGACCATCGTCAGGGATATGTAAGCCATCACCACTTTTTTTCTTGATCGGATCTTCTGACTGATAAAACCACTCGAAAGATCGCCGGCAGCAAGACCGAGATAACTGTACATTACTGCGTCTCCGGCGATGATCTGCCCAGGAATCGCAAGGGCCTTCGCAAACTCTGGCGAGAACGTCACAAGGATCCCTATGGCATACCATATCGGCAACCCGATAAAAATGCATCCGATGAATTTGACGAATCGCGTTTTGTTTGAAAACAATTGAAAGAAGTCGCCTCTGGAAATATCCCTGTTCTTCATTTCCATGAATATGCCGGATTCAAATACGCTCATGCGGGCAATGAGAAGCATTAACCCCAAACCACCGCCGATGAAATAGGCGATCTGCCAATCGGGCCCAACAGCCTTGGAGACAAAATTGGCAACAACGGCGCCCATTAACCCCACTGTAGCGATGATGGTAGTGCCATAACCGCGTTTTTCAGGAGGCAACGTCTCCGACACGAGCGTGACACCCGCGCCCAACTCACCCGCAAGACCAATTCCTGCGATAAATCGAAGAATCGCATACTGTTCTACCGTCGTCACAAATCCGTTGGCAATGTTGGCCAGCGAATACAGCAGGATAGATCCGAACAACACGGAAAGACGGCCCCTTTTGTCGCCCATGATACCCCAGATAAGCCCTCCTACAAGCAATCCTGCCATCTGTATCCTTAACAAAAGCTCCCCCTTATCGAACAACGCCTGTTCAGAGGTTACACCCAGTGACATCAGGCTGGGTCGGCGGACTATGCTGAAAAGCAAAAGGTCATAGATGTCAACAAAATAACCCAGGGCGGCAACGATAACGGGGAGACTGAACAGGTCGCGATGTTTTTTCATCTCAAGCGTGAAATTTCCCCAAAATAGGGCAATTCCGGATGCGTACAAAACTGCCGCTTGCAACGGTGCGCGATCAGGAACACAACTGGAAAAATCCAGGGCGGATGCCTTAGGCCGTTGTCATATTCTCATCGTGTAAAGAATACGCATGCAAGAATCAATACCCAGTTTACGGTAATCAAAAAAAATTGGAAGAAAATATTTTCATAAAGCGATCAACAAACGAAAAATCGAAACGCATTCTTCTTTTCGGTGTGCGTATCTTTAAGGTTTACAACGTGCAGGATATCTGCATAAACCCCAACTTGGAAAAATCTAAATTTTCTATATCCTAACACTTATGAAAAAAGTTCTACTAGCTGGTTTATGTCTCACCGCATTTGCATTGAATGTGAATGCACAAAACAAAACACTCGGGGTAGGTACCGCTACCCCCAATACCAACGCGGCACTCCATGTCGAATCACCAACCAATAATCAGGGCGCAATTCTCCCAAGATTGACATCTGCCGAGCGTACCGCGATGAGCGCAACGCTCGGGGCTGCAGATGAAGGCCTCATTCTTTTCGATAAGGATCTTAACGTCCTTTTCACGTGGGATGGCACAACATGGCGATCCACATCGGATGTAGTTCAAACTTTGAATGACAAAGCCGGTTCATTCGTGATCAACAACGCGACAGCGACGTCACCCGCAGTTTACGGGTCTACCAATGGAGGCCTCACTGGAAGCAGCGCCGGCGTATTGGGTGAAACTGCTACTGCATTCGCAGGTGTGGTCGGCCGCGTAACCGCAGGTTTTGGAAACGGCGTTGCCGGTATATCGACATCGCCAGAGTCGGGAAGCTGGGCTATACTCGGCCAGAATAGCGGTGGTGGATCCGGCGGATGGTTCATCGCGCAAGGCGCAGATCCATCGGTTGGTATTGAATCCATCGGTTCAGGAACTGGCTTGTATCTTAACAGTCAGGGCACTGGTAACGGGTTGGTTGTTGAAGCAAAGAGCACAGGCAATGCTTTTGCCGGGTTGTTCACTAACTTCCAATCTGGGAACACGTATCCCGCAATTCAGGCTTCTACCAAGGGAGTAGGTCCAGGCGTCAGGGTGATTCAGAATGCAACATCACAGGGAGGAGGTTTCGATGCCTTCATCCAGAACCCGTCCTCGACGGCAATCGGTGTATCCGTCAACAACCAGGGTAGCGGCACTGCGGGAAATTTCATTACGAATAACGGTGCCAATAATGCTACGTCGCTGTTTACGTCAACAAATGGCTCAGGACAGGCGTTCGTAGCCATGACAACAGGAACCGGCCGGTCAGCTTATTTTGATCAGAACAATGCTTCCACCACAAGTCCTGCAGTAACAGTGGTTACAAACAGCACCTCTGGCGCAACGCATGCACTCGAAGCATTTCATAACGGTACGGGCGACGCCATCTATGGCAAAGCAAATAGCGGAAGCGCAGGCAATTTCTCGAGCGACGCCTCGAGTAATCCCGCTTCAACAATTTTTGGATCCTCGAGCTCAACGGCCGGTGGCGCAGCGCTTGGTCTCATGCATGTCGCCGAAGGAAATGCGCTGGCAATTTTCCAGGGTGGAATGAGAGTAAGCACCGCCAACATTACGTCGTCTTCCATCACAACCCGTGCTGCTGCATATAACATCACCAGCGGTGGCCTGACGTTTACAATAAGCTTCGGCCTGACAGACGGAGAGGTATTCTTCATTTACAACGGCACAGGATCCACCATTACCGTAAACGGTGTGCAGATCACAAGTGGTGTGGGAAGAACCTGTATCGTTCTGGGCGGCTCGTTGAGAGGCATGTAAGAGACCTTCTTATTCTTTAAAAAAAATGAACATGAAAAGAATTTTGATGAAGGTCCTTGCGCTGACTATCCTGACAACAATTGGATTCAGCGCACAGAGTCAGTTCATCTCCAATAACGGCATCCAACTCACCAACACGACACTGATGTCGACAAACGGTGATTGGCAGAACAGCAGCGGAACGACCATTCTCAACAACGGTTCGATCAACACGACGGACTCGTTCATAAATGATGGTATACTCGACGCTGGCAGCACCGGGGGATTTGAATTGAACTATTCAACTACGCATACGTTCAAGCCAGGCGCGACTGTTATCGGTTATCTCGACAAGTCGGGCACTGGCACTGCACAACTCACAGGCAACGTTTCGATCAAAGACAGCTTGATCCTCGACGCCGGCGATATCGTTATGAGTCCTTCCGATACCATTACACTCTTGGATGGCGCAGTTGTCAGGGCACAGGCCACTTCGTTTGTGGACGGCAAAGTGTCACACGTGGGTACCGGAAACAAACTGTTTCCCCTTGGGACGAGTGGCCAGTCATTTGCCCTGAAGCTTTATAAGGCTGATGTCACAAAAGCAACAGCTTCATTGGTCGGCAAACCGGTGGGCGCATCTGCAGGCCCCGGCCTCGATTCATTGAGCGCATTGACGGTTGCATGGCAAGTCGACGAAAAAGAATCGGCCGACACGGCCAGCTATGTGGAACTGAGCTTCCCTATGGCACTGGCAACCATTAAAGATGTAAATGCAGTAGTTGCGCGGTATAACGCCGGAACCAACCAGTTCTCGAGCATGGGCGCCAGAACAGCAGCGACAGTGGGCGCAACTTCACGGGTGGTGAGCTACAGCCGTGGCCTGAAAGGTATCTACACCCTCGCCTATGGTGTACCGGTCGATCGCGTACAGGATTCAGTGGCATTGCGTGAATTCTATTACTCGACTGGCGGTGATAACTGGACTACAAAGGCAGGCTGGATCACAGGACCTGTAGAGACATGGCAAGGACTGCAATTTGCCGGCCAGGCAATCGTTGGGATGAATCTCGCGGGCAATAACCTGGTGGGAGATGCATCGGAAAGACTTGTTGACCTCGGTGCTTTGGCTAACATCAACCTTTCAGGAAACGAGCTTCAGTCTATTCCTGACCTTTCTGTGAACAACAAGATAACTTCTTTGGATGTATCAGGAAACCGATTGACATTCGAATCGCTTGAGCCAAATGCTGCCGTGTCGGGCCTGATATACACAGGTCAGAGACTGGGTGATCCTCTCGATCAGTTATTGGAAGTCGGCAGTCCGTTTCAACTCGCGTTCGAAGTCGGCGGCATGAACACGAGTTACGTCTGGAAAAGAAACGGTGAAGTTGTCGATGGTGTACGCCCTGTCCTTCGAGACCGCGGCGAGTGAGC
>CBHTUB010000236.1:0-8983 GCA_966095595.1 uncultured Chryseosolibacter sp.
GGCTAAATTTTTCTCAAAATGGGATGCAGGCAGGGGTCTTCATCCAGCTTCTTCGGCCGGGAAATTCTGAAATGTTTTGTGTTAAACTTTTGTTCTGTTGGTTGGTCACGGGAAGAGTTTCGGGATTAACTTTACCCCTTCAACCACTACTATTCGATGTATCTGATCTTTGATACGGAAACCACTGGTATTCCGCACAACAAGACTGCACCCATAACAGATCTTGACAACTGGCCACGGGTTGTTCAGCTCGCCTGGCAGCTCCACGACCCGAACGGCAAGCTTCTCTCGCAGCAGAACTTCATTATCAAACCCGATGGATTCGACATTCCCTACAAGGCGGAGCAGGTTCACGGGATCTCCACAAAAAGAGCGTTGGAGGAAGGCCATGACCTGAGGGCGGTTCTCGAACTGTTCATCAAAGACCTTCAGTCTACAAAGATGCTGGTAGGTCACAACATCGAATTCGACATCAGCATCCTCGGAGCGGAATTCATTCGCCAATCGCTCGACACCAAAGCCATTCTTGACCTGGATAAGGTCGATACGGGTATTGCATCGACTGAATTCTGTCAGCTTGCGGGAGGTATCGGTGGCAGATTAAAGATGCCGCGGCTTGTCGAGTTGCATGAGAAACTTTTCGGCAAGGACTTCGGCGATGCTCACGATGCGTCCTATGACGTGGCGGCCACGGCGCGCTGTTATTTTGGACTCATCAAGCAAAAAGTTGTCAATCCATTCGACTCCACTCCGGTGGAAGAGATCGAATATCAGGAGCCTAACCTCGATGCGGCAAATTTTGCAAAGCGCGAGAAAAGAAAAGCGGCCTCCTACTCGCTCGATAGCGAGTCGCATGACCTCACCGACAAGCCATTTGTCCATCTCCACGTTCATTCACAGTTCTCCGTATTGAATGCGACGCCGGACATCAAAAGCCTGGTGAGCAAGGCGAAAAGCTTGAACATGAGCGCCATTGCGCTTACCGATCTCGGCAACATGTATGGCGCTTTCAAATTTGTGAAAGAAGCCATTTCCCAGGAGATCAAGGCGATCGTGGGGTGTGAGTTCTTCATTGCGGAGGAACGCACCAAACTCAAATTCACAAAAGACAATCCCGACAAACGTTATAACCAGATACTGCTCGCCAAAAACAAAAACGGGTATCATAATCTGGCGAAGCTCAGCTCGCTCGGATTCACGGAAGGGTTGTATGGTATCTACCCGCGCATAGACAAGCAACTGATCCGGGAATACAAGCAGGATCTCATCGCCGTAACCGGCTCGCTTTCAAGTGAGGTGCCTCACCTCATCCTGAACGTCGGCGAAAAGCAGGCCGAAGAAGCGTTCAAGTGGTGGCATCAGGAATTCGGCGATGATTTTTACGTGGAGATCAACCGTCACGGAATGCCCGAAGAAGATCACGTGAATGAAACGTTGCTCAGGTTCGCCCGCAAATACAACGTAAAATTCTTCGCTGCGAACGAGTCTTACTATCTCGACAAGGAAGAAGCCCAGGCGCACGACGTACTGCTTTGTATCAAGGAAGGGGAATTCAAGTCCACACCGATCGGACATGGAAGGGGCACACGCTACGGCCTTCCAAACGACCAGTTCTATCTCAAGTCACAGGACGAAATGAAATCCATTTTTCGTGACTTGCCCGAAGCTATTGAAACCATCAGCGAGATCGTAGGGAAGATCGAAAGCTACACACTCGAGCGCAGTGTGCTTCTTCCGAAATTCGATATTCCCAAAGAGTTCGAGACTGAAGACGAATACCTTCGCCACCTCACCTACGAGGGCGCGAAAAGAAAATATGCCGAGCTGACCAAAGAGATCACCGACCGTCTGGACTTCGAATTGGAAACGATCCGCAAGACCGGTTACCCGGGATATTTCCTCATCGTACAGGACTTTACTTCGAAGGCGCGCGAGATGGGTGTGAGCGTGGGGCCGGGCCGTGGTTCGGCGGCGGGGTCGGCGGTCGCATATTGCATTGGAATTACCAATGTCGATCCGATCAAGTACGATCTGCTTTTCGAGCGTTTTCTAAACCCTGATCGTGTGTCCCTTCCCGATATCGATATTGATTTCGATGACGAGGGTCGTGACAAGGTGCTCAAGTATGTGATCGACAAATACGGCAAGAGCCAGGTTGCGCAGATCATTACCTATGGTACGATGGCGGCAAAGTCGTCGATCCGCGATTGTGCGCGTGTCATGGAGCTCCCATTGAACGAAGCCAACCTGCTGGCCAAGCTCGTTCCTGAAAAGCCGGGCACGAGCCTCGATGCGGCATTTGAGGAAGTGAAAGAGCTTGCGGATGCCAAAAAGGGTAATGACCTGAAAGGAGAAGTGCTTCGTCAGGCGTTGGTGCTCGAGGGATCTGTAAGGAACACCGGCGTACATGCCTGTGGTGTGATCATTACGCCTGACAAGCTTACCAACTTCGTTCCCGTAGCAACGGCGAAAGACTCCGACATGCTCGTCACGCAGTTCGACAACAGTGTTGTTGAAAGTGCGGGACTGCTCAAGATGGACTTCCTCGGCCTTACAACGCTGAGCATTATCAAAACGGCGCTCAGGAATATCAAGAAGAGCCGGGGCATTGAAATCGAGATCGACAAAGTGCCCCTGGATGACAAACCTACATACGAGCTATTCCAGCGCGGCGAAACTACCGGGACGTTCCAGTTTGAAAGTGTGGGAATGCAAAAGTATCTGCGTCAGCTGAAGCCGGATAAGTTCGAGGATCTGATTGCGATGAACGCCTTATATCGTCCGGGTCCGATGGAATACATTCCGGCGTTCGTCAACAGAAAGCACGGGCGCGAACCGATCAAGTACGATCTCCCCGATATGGAGGAGTTCCTCGCGGAGACTTACGGCATCACGGTATATCAGGAGCAGGTGATGCTTCTATCGCAGAAGCTTGCAGGATTCAGCAAGGGTGACGCCGACGTTCTGCGGAAAGCGATGGGTAAAAAGCAGAAGGCGGTCCTCGACAAAATGAAGGACAAATTCATAGAAGGCTGCAAGAAGAACGGACACGATCCGGCCATCTGTGAAAAAGTGTGGACTGACTGGGAAGCATTCGCCCAATACGCGTTCAACAAATCGCACTCGACATGCTACTCGCTTGTCGCTTATCATACAGCATACCTGAAAGCAAATTATCCTGCCGAATACATGGCAGCGGTTCTCACACACTCCCAGAGCAACCTGGAGAACGTTACGTTCTTCATCGAAGAGTGCCGGAACCTGTCGATCAAGGTGCTTGGTCCTCACGTCAACGAGTCAGGGGTCTATTTCGAAGTTAACAAGGAAGGGCAGATCCGTTTCGGATTGGGAGCGATCAAGGGAGCCGGTGAGGCTGCGGTCGAAGCGATCATTCAGGAAAGAACCGAAAAAGGTCCATTCGCGGATATCTTCGATTTTGCGAAACGCCTGAATCAGCGATCCGTCAATAAGAAAACATTTGAATGCCTTGCGTTGTCGGGGGCATTTGATTGCTTCAGGGATGTTCACCGGCGTCAGTACGTATATGCGAAAGATGGCGACATCAGCCTCATTGAAAAATCGATCAGATTTGCCGCCAAGTCGCAACAGGAAGAGCAAAGCGCGCAGGCAAGCTTGTTCGGAGGCCCTTCGGGTACTACGATGCCGAAACCGAGGATCGAGCCGGTCGAGCCTTTCAGCGAACTGGAGAAATTGAATCTGGAAAAAGAAGTCGTCGGGATCTATATCTCCGGTCACCCGCTGGACAACTTCAGATTTGAAATGCAATTCTGCAACGCAAGCTGTAACATGTTCAACGAGATCGAAAACCTTGCAGGACGTTCGGACATGAGGCTGGGAGGAATCGTTACCAACGTGGAGCACCGAACGACAAAGACGGGAAAACCCTTTGGAAAATTCTACATTGAAGATTATACGGGAAATACTTCTTTCATGCTTTTCGGGGAAGACTACCTGCGTTTCAAGAACTTCATGACCATAGGATGGTTCTTGTATATCGAAGGGGGTGTGGTCAGGAACACCTGGGGTCAGCAATCACTGGAATTCAAGATCCGTAACATCGAGCTCCTCGAGGATGTCGGCTCCAAAAAATGCAAGGGCATCAAGCTTTCGATCGACGAGCGGGATATTACGAGGGACCTGATCGACAGCCTGGAGAGAATTGGAAAGGAGTACAAGGGCCCTATCCCGGTTTATATGGAGATTAAGCCGGAAGAGAACTTATCTGAAATATTTAATGGAAAAGGAACTTTGGGACCTTCTCCATTGAAGAACATTCAGGTAAAACCCACTAACGAGGTCGTTGGGCTGATCCGGAAATCAGGGATACTTGAATTGGATCCGATGAGGTAAACCGGCAATTTGTTGTAAACAATGAACTTCTGACCATATCTTTGCGTTCGGTAAATAGAAAAACATAAAAAACTTAATAAAATGGGCAAAGCAATAGTACTTAACGACGCCAATTTTGATGCTACCATCAATTCTGATAAACCGGTATTAGTTGATTTCTGGGCTGAATGGTGCGGGCCCTGTAAGATGATCGGACCGGTAGTGGAAGAACTCGCCAATGATTATGATGGTAAGGCTGTTATCGCCAAGCTTAACGTAGACGAGAACCCTGGCGTTACTGCCCGCTTTGGCATCCGCAGCATCCCGACTCTTCTTGTTTTTAAAGCAGGTCAGATCGTCGACAAACAGGTTGGTGCGGTACCCAAGTCAGTGCTTGCCCAGAAGCTTGAAGCTCAGGTAGCGTAATCATCAGGAATTAGGATATAGAAAAGCACCTTGACGGGTGCTTTTTTTATTGCGTGGGAAGAAGCGATAAATTCTGCGCGTACTTCCTGTGCTGTTTCATCAGGTGTTACGATCGCTAGCCTGTCCATCTTCCTAACCACGTTCATAAACACACCATACTTTTTTATCTACGAGATCATAAGGTATTCCCTTCCCGATAAAATCATTCCCTGAAATGAGGAGCACAAAAAGTGCAGGATTTTTCTCCGGAAATTGCTTCCTAAAAATTAATCTTCTTCAGACGCTCCACCATCTCCAATACAGCGGGGCAAACCATGGTGTTTTTAAAAGTCAGGTCCGTGATCTGGACCATTTTTTTCCTATCTGTATGAGGATATTCGCGGCATGCTTTCGGGCGATCTTCATAGATCGTGCAAAAATTTTCGCCGACGAGAAAAGTGCATGGTGAAGACTTGAGAACATAGTCGTTGTCCTCATCAATCCTGAGATATTTTTCGACAAAATCTCCCGGCTTCATTCTGAGAGATTTTGCGATCCTGTCGATGTCGTTGGGATAAAATATCGGGCTGGTGGTCTTACAGCAATTGGCGCATTGCAAACAATCGAGTTCTTCGAAGACCGCTTCATGGGTAGCGTGAAATACCTCGTCGACCTTCCGGCTGTCCTTCTTTTTGAGCCACAAGAGGAATTTCTTGTTCTCTTGTTCCTTATTCTTCGATTGTAACTTAAATTGTTCCAGGTTCAGCGGCATTTCACTCGAAACTACTTCTCTGCAAATGTCGTAAAAAACTACCTCAAACCAGCCGGCTTTATGAACACAGCAACCGCGACCATGCCCACAGGGTCAGATGTACTGACCGCAAAGGCCCGTATTTCCTCGATAGACCTGATGCGCGGCCTTGTCATGGTGATCATGGCTTTGGATCATGCGCGGGATTTTTTTCATAAAGGAGCGTTAACTTCAAATCCAACCGATCTGGCAACGACTACCCCCGTCATCTTCTTTACGCGTTGGATCACGCATTTCTGCGCTCCCACATTCGTCATGCTGGCGGGAACGTCGATCTTTATCAGCGGCCTGAAGAAATCAAAAAATGATCTCTCGCTCTTTCTGCTTACACGGGGATTGTGGCTTATCATTCTCGAGGTCGTTGTCGTGCGCTTCAGCATTCTCTTCAACCTTTATTATGACGTCATTATATTCCAGGTGATCTTTGTTATCGGCGCTGCGATGATCTGCATGGCGGTGATTTCAAGATTACCTTACGCAGCAGTCCTTGCCATCGGAATAGTGCTTGTGTTCGGTCATAACGTTACAGACTATTTTCCCCTGAAAGACGGCGACAATTTTTTTATCGCATGGAGTATCCTGAGGCAAACCGGTTTTCTAAATCTGACACCGGACCATACGCTTATGGTGTTGTATCCGGTGTTGCCGTGGCTGGGCATCATGACACTTGGATATGCGCTCGGACGTCTTTACTCAAATGAATTTTCAATCGAACAACGAACAAAATTGCTTTTTATAATCGGAGGCGCTTCCATCCTTGCGTTTATCGTTATCCGGTCGATCAATATATACGGAGATCCAGCTCCGTGGTCAACACAAAAGACGGGGTTGTACACCTTCATGAGCTTCCTCAATACAACGAAATATCCGGTATCGCTTCAATACACGCTTATGACCCTCGGTCCCGTGCTCGTCATACTCGCATTGCTGGAAAGGGTTGATCTTCGGGTTCTCAATCCCCTGGTAGTATTCGGACGTGTTCCTCTGTTTTATTACGTCATTCACTTCTATGTCATCCATACGATCGCCCTTTTGCTTTTCATGAACAAGACCGGAAAAGGTTTGTCCGACATCGATTTTCATTTCAGCAAATCCTTTGGAGGAATCACGGCAGAAGGAGGATATTCTCTCTTTTGGGCTTACGTAGGATGGCTAGCCGTAGTCATTGCATTGTATCCGCTTTGCAAGTGGTACAATGGGTACAAGAGCACACATAAGCAATGGTGGCTCAGTTATCTATAGATCGGCGAGTGTGTAATTGAAAACATCTTCAACCCATTTTCCGTCCTTTTCCTGGCGTTCCAGCACGACATTCAACTTGTTGCTGCTGATCCGGTAAAATGTAAGTGCGGTTTTTTTATCGGGCCTCTCGAATCGCGCCCTGTCGGCTTCGACAAAGACGAGCGGATACTCATAGGGCTTGTCCTTTTCTTCCCACGCAATATTACCCGGGTTAAAATGTCGCAGCTTCATGACAGGCCCCGTCGCTTCCTGCTCGATCACGACAAATTCATAAAAGATCACTTTGCCATCTTTTACGCAACGGTAGGCGCACATCATAGAGTTGCCCATCGGTTGGCTCCAGTATTCTTCCATCTCGCCCCATTGACTTGAGGTCACCCATTTGCCGCTCAGGAACGAAAGATCCTTAAGTTGCTTCACCGGCTGTGCGTCAACACCACCGATCAAGAGCACGCTCAACATCAGTGACAATAGCATTTTCAGTTTCATAACTATCCTTTTGAAATCAAGTTAACGCCGCATTGCCGGCCGCTCAAGTGCGATGTGATGAACGCGATATAAACGAGGAACGCCGGCTTACGGGCCAGCGTTCCTTTGTGATGTTATATATAAATAGATCGTGCCTATCGTTCAAAAAAAGCTGTGCCAGCTAGTTGTTGATCTCCGACATGCTCAGGTGTCCATCCTTGATGATCGTGTCTTTATAATTTCCCTTATCGACGACTACGGGATCAAGAAGTATAGCGTTCACTTCATAATTGGCCACCTTCATCTTCTTACTCGATATCGGTTCTTTTTTCGCCAGTTTTATTGCCAGCTCAGCGGCCTGATAGGCAAGCGGCTTGATCGGCTTATATACCGTCATGCTCTGGTGACCGGCAACGATGTTTCTCAGCGCACCACGTTCGGCATCCTGACCGGTGATAACAATTTTCCCCAACCACTCGGGAGGCAATACCTGCATAGCACCCATTGCCAATGCATCGTTCGCTGCGAGTATCACATCGGGCTGGGTATTACTGGTCGACAGGAACTGCTCCACTTTCATGATCGCCTCGAGCTCACTCCAGTCGTCGAGTATAAAATCTGCTATCACCCTGATCTTTCCCGAATTCATCCCATCATTCAGGACGCTAAGCTGACCATTTCGGAACATGATACTATTTCGGTCTGAAGGCGGACCATTGATCAGCATATAGTTTCCTGCCGGCACGCGGTCTTTCGCATATTGTGCCTGCAGTTGTCCAACCTTATTGCCATCGTATGAGATATAGAGGTCGATGTCTTTACTGGCGATCATGCGATCGTAGGAGATAACCGGGATGTTCGCCTTTTTGGCTTCGGCAACGATCTCGGCAGCTTTGTCGGCATCCGTGGGAACAATGATCAACACATCGACTTTGTCTGCGATGAGCTTCTTGCCTAGCTTGACCTGTTCGTCAGGATTTCCATGCGGAACTTCGACGAGACACTTTCCTCCCAATGCCTTGACTCTTTCCACAATTAAACTTTGATCGGTACGCCATCGCTCGATGACGTAGCTATCCATCAGAAGACCTACTTTTTGAGCCCATGCATAAGGAAAGAAACTCAGGCACGCACATACCAGGAAAAACCATTTAAGCGATCTCATATCGATATGTTTAGTTAAAAGAATGTCACAACTCGAATCAATCCCCCATGATTCGGTAGGAGAAGTTAACTAAAAAAAGTGCGATTTCCGATACTTTCAATCGATTTCGATCGAAACAGGTTAACCGATCGAACGCGAGCGGTTGGTTTTAAGTTAATAACCTCCCGCAGCCAATTTTTCTGCCACCCGCTGGCCTATTTTCATACCCCACTGTTGGCCTACCTGCATGGATTCCTGTGTGATGAGGGGATTTTTCTGCGCCAGCTTCTTTCCCGCGGGAGACTCATAAAACTGTATGATCTGCTTCAGGTCCGCGAGGCTTAAGTGTTTTTGATAGACGGGCACCAGCATCTCCGTGAGATCGTCAAGTGAGGAGGCCATTTCCGTTTCCATCGCTGACCAGAAACTTGCCGGCACGTCCGACTTTTGTTGCTTATATATTGTCATGATCTGCGTGATCCCCGCCCGGAAAGTTTCTTCCTGACCTGCGGCTTTCAGCATTTTTCTAAGGGCATCCCTGTATTCAGTATTGGTTTGCACAG
>CBHTUB010000237.1:0-8944 GCA_966095595.1 uncultured Chryseosolibacter sp.
ATCGCTCACCACTTTTTGTGCCGGTTGGAAGAAACTTTCCTTCGAGATGTTGTAGGCCACCCCTACAGAAGGGAAGAAGCCGTACCTGTTATTCTTCGCAAATCGCTCAGACCCGTTATATCCGAAGTTGAACTCGAATAAGTAACGACTATCATATCCATAGGTGGCCCGGCCGGCGAGCACGGTGTTACGTTGAGGAAGGGAAAATATAACGCTTCCTGCGTTCCCCGCTTCGAAACTCGAGACAAAACCAGTAAGCAAACCGCCCACTTCATGTTTCTTGAATGTGCCGGCATAATTCAGCGAGCCCTGCAGATACATTTTTGATGTAACGATCTTATCAAGCTCGGAGTATCCCAAATATTCCGTACCCGTCGCTACGTTGTACGTATCGTCATCGCTTCCGTTCATGACAGAGACTGTATACTGTGTAGGATCGGTAGGATTGATGTTGGCCTTGTAGTAGAATGGATTATAGGCCCGCGCGGCAGAATGGAGAGAATACCTTTGGAGATACGTCATCACACTTGCGGTCAGACCCGGTGTGATAAAACGAAGATCCTGCTTGATCTCGATCTGGGGATTGATATTGGAGGTCTTGTAAACCTGATATCCCTTTACCATCTCCGCATAGGGATTGATATATAGACCCGGCTGCAATATCCCGGTTCCCTGCTCCGCAGGCGCAGAACCAAATAACGGATGGTTTACATAGGGCAGCTTCGAGTGTGGATATACTGCGGGGAACATTACCGGATTCGCCGAGAGCGCATTGGTGAAAGTCCTCGCTCCCCCGCCGATTGGACCGCGATAGTCGTCAAACTGACCATAAAGTCGCAGTGTAAATTCCGTCGTCCTGGTAAAGTCGACCGTGATGTTACTTCTTACCGAGTAATTTCTCAGCTTGATGTTACTGTTGAAATCGTTGATCGGATCAACCTTCAGGACACCATTATCCACGTTGTAGGTACCGGCGATGTAATAGGAAGAGTTATCTGTTCCACCGGATACATTCAAGTTGTATCGTTGGTTGAATGTATAATCCTTGATGAGCTTGTTTACCCAATTGTTGTTTGGATAAAGATAAGGATCATCGCCTGCCGCGGTATGGGCAATTTTGTTTTCACTATAGGGTGTTGAGCCCACGGGATCGCGTGTTAGCGCTGCCTCGTTCGCATCCCTCATATAGGATATGTTATCCGTCAACTTGTAATTCTGTGTATTGCTGGAGACGGTTCCTTCAGAACGAAAATTGAATTTTACCTTTCCGGGAATTCCAAGCTTGGTAGTAATCAGAATAACGCCATTCGCACCGCGAGACCCATACACGGCTGCGGCAGAAGCATCTTTCAAAACGGAGAAGCTTGCAACGTCGTCTGTCTGAAGACGCGCGAGGTCTGTGGGTGACGACTCAACGTTATCGATGAGGATCAGCGGATCTTTCTTCCCTGATCCGAAACTCGAAAGACCTCTGATATAAAAAGCAGAGTTATCGGTACCGAGTCCCGGCTCACCACTGGTTTGATAGGCAACCACACCGGATACGCGGCCTGCGAGCGAGTTTGTGATGTTACCTGCAGCAGTGCGGAGCGTAGTTGGATTGACCGTGGTCACGGCGCTCACCACACTTTGCTTTCTCTGCGTACCATATCCCACCACGACTACCTCCTGGAGCGATGTTACGTCAGGCTCCAGCTTGACGTCAAACGTTGTTTTGTTGCCTACGGTAATATCTTGAGGCATGTATCCGATAAACGTTACACGCAGAAGGTTTTTGTCTGCAGGTATTGTCAGTGAGAATTTACCGTCCGCATCTGTTTGCGTACCGATGGTAGTTTCAACGACAATGATGCTCACGCCGGGCATCGCAACTCCATTCTCGTCTTTAACGGTACCGGATACAACCCGGTCATTGGTCTGCGCATGACTGGCGAAGGTTGTCGCCAGCATCAGTAATAAGATGGGCCTGGCTCTTTCGAGACTGCTGCGGAAAAACCAACAGAGCCCTTTCAACCAATCTAGAGTGTTCTTCATAGGGAAATTTGGGTTTAGGTAGTAAAATCTGTTCTATAGAATATTAATAAACGTATTTCTTACACTAATCTAAGTAAACAATATTTAAAATGTCAATTTTACACTTATTTTTTTCAAACGTATGCGGAAATCGGGCAAAAAAAAGTGCTTTGACCATTTGTACGGGTGTGATGGGTCGATCTGCAGGCGAAACTGCGCAGACATTTTAGTTGATGCCGGGTTTACCTCAAGCTGCGAAAAACAAAAATGATCAGGTCTGATCTCAACGCTCCGCCTCATACGATTCGCACACATCTCCAAACCATTCAACGCATCCGATATAAATGCCCCTGGCAAGTTACGTAGATGATTTACCAGCATTGTTCCATATAGACGAGCTGACCTTACATGTCCATAAAAAAACAACGAAATCACGCATCCGATCCATGGAGCGACAAGTTGCGGTTCGCTGATTTCAGGACGGCCGGCAGTTTGAAGTGCGATGGCGCTTTTCATAGGTAATTTCATAGTAAACATAGGGAACCACCTTCCGGAACAGCGGGGGAATTTGGTTATACTTTGGGGGAGACAATGGTATTTCACGCTCATCAGGGCAGAATTCATCACTTTAGTGTCATTTCAACGTTGTGCAAATTCATCGACCGCAATTTTTCCGCGGCAAATTCCGGAGTGATATCCCTTTGCGGATTCCCCAACATCTCATAGCCCACCATGAATTTCTTCACGGTTGCCGACCGCAACAACGGCGGATAGAATACCATATGCCAGTGCCACTCCCTGTGTGGCTGACCATCGGTTGGAGCCTGGTGAATGCCGGCCGAATATGGAAATGAGGTATCGAAGAGCTTATCATAGGTAACCGCAACGTTGCGATACATTTGTGCAAACGCCGATATTTCCGCAGGAGTCATCTCCGATATTTGCGTCATTGGCCTGCGGGGTAAGATCATCATCTCGAATGGCCACACGGCCCAGAACGGGACAAGTGCTACGAAATGTTCATTTTCCATTACGATACGTTGCTGAAACTCGAGTTCCAGATTCAGGTAAGCCTTCAATAGCGTCTCTCCGTACTCTATATAATATGCCGACTGCCGATGCTGTTTCTTTGACGGCTCGACCGGAATGGATTCCTGTGCCCAGATCTGTCCGTGCGGGTGTGGGTTCGAACAACCCATCATCAGTCCTTTATTCTCGAATATCTGCACGTAGTTGACATCATCCCTGCCTCCGATCTCCCTGAACTCCCGGATCCATGTATGAACTACACTTTCAACCTCGCTAACTGACATGTTCGCCACTGTGAGATCGTGACGGGGAGAAAAACACACGACCTTGCAAATGCCACGTTCACTTTTTGCGACGATGAGATTTCCAAAGTTGATCGAACCCTCCGGAACATCATCGACAAGCGATGCAAAGTCATTTTCAAACGAAAAACTGCTCTTGTATTCCGGGTTACGCTCGCCGTTCGATCTCAAATTACCCGGGCATAGATAACAGGAAGCATCATACTTCTCCAGCTTCGTTGTCTCGTTCTTCTCGGTTTGACCCTGCCACGGTCGTTTCGCCCTGTGCGGCGATACCTGGACCCACTCTCCCGTGAGTGCATTGAATCTTCTATGGCTGTGATCGGAAAGGCTAAAGCTCATTTTCTTCAATTATGATCAAGCAATGATGTTCCGTCGCCGGTAGTCACAACATATCCGGTCAGATCGATCCCGAAGCGGTCCCTGTATAATTCTCCTACATATTCAATGAAAAGTCTTACCCTGCTTTTGTGTATGATATTTATTGTACACCCGCCAAATCCCCCACCCATCATGCGTGCGCCTAGAATACCCTTTTCCTCTTTTGCGCGCTCCACCAGAAAATCCAGCTCCGCACAACTCACTTTATAAAGTCTCGACAGTCCGTCATGCGTTTCGAACATTTTCCTTCCGAACGATACAAGATTATTCGCTTTCAAGTCCTCATAACCTGCCGTCACTCGTACATTTTCCTCGACAATGTATGTGGCACGATCCAGAATATTGGACGGCAAAAATCGCGAATGCTTTCGGAGCATTTCCGGCGTAACATCGCGAAGCGATCGGATGTCATGGTAATGTTCTTTCAACCGTTCGACCGCAGCTTCACACTCGGCCCGCCTTGTATTGTATTCCGACGAAGCCAGCGCGTGCTTGATGTTGGTGTCGCAAAGGAGAAACACATGATCGCCAAGCTTCAGGGAGAACTGTTCATACTTGAGTGACTGGCAGTCGAGGAGCATGGCACTGTCTTTCTTCCCCATCATACTCGCAAACTGGTCCATGATCCCGCACTTCACACCTACGAAATTGTGCTCGGCCCATTGCGCGATATGGACCATTTCCATCTTCGACAACCCAAGATCGAAAAGCGTGTTCAAGCCGAAAACAAAAGCACATTCAAGCGCGGCAGACGACGATAACCCCGCGCCTATCGGCAAGTCTCCATCAAATACAATATTGAAATTGTCAAGCTTTGCGTTTGATCGACTGAGACGTGCTACCACGCCGAGGAAATAGTTGGCCCAGTCAGGAGAAGCTGTTTTTAGTGGCTCATGCACGTTGAAAACAATTTCGTCTCCGCCCTTCATCGAATAAACTGATGACCGGCCATTTTTTGAACGCGCAATGGCAATGACGATTCCCTTGTCAATGGCTGCGGGCATAACAAAGCCGTTGTTATAATCCGTGTGCTCTCCGATCAGATTGATGCGTCCTGGAGAATGAACCAGTATCGGTGTTTGTTGAAATAACTCGCGGAATTTTCTGCTGATATTATCCGGGAGCAATGTCTCCTTTTGCGTTGTCATGACCTCCATCGTAATGGCGTTAGGATCTTTTGATTGTTTTTCAATGAATTTCAGAACGGGTTTCGAGTCGCGTTTCCTGTTCAACGGTTCGGAGCTGATCATGCCCCGGGCCTCCATGTCAAGCTTCACCTGATACAGGTACCATCCGGTGTTCGCGCCGAGCGTATCCACAAAACGTTCATGCATCCGCTCGAAGAACAACTGGGAAGTCATTCCATTCTCCTCCGCCAGAAGCACTGCCGCCATCTCGTCTCTGATCGACTGATATAGCTCCGCCCTTATTTTAACACCCGACTTGTCGTGGGGGTGAAAGGTTTTGACAAACTCCATAATTCTATATCTATACGCACATTATTTCGAATCCTGATAGCTCAGCCTTTTTTCCGCCAGCTGGCCGAGTATTGGCGAGTCCGTCGAAGGAAGTACTTCCTTGTCTTCCAGAAGCTCAAAGACCACGATCTCATTCTTACCGGTATTCAGCCATTCCGCCGGGACATAGATTGTTTGCTGAGGTCCGATGCTCCAGTAACGCCCGAGGTTGTGACCATTCACCCACACAACACCCTTGCCCCAGTCCTGAAAATCCAGGTAGGTATCCGAAGGTGTTTCGATCTCGAATGTTGCTCTCTTAAATGATGGACTGGAAGACGTCGTTTTCGCCGAACGATATTTGATATTCGAAACATCATTCAAGGGCAGGCCGAACATTTGCCAGTTCTGCAGCTCGCGATCACCCAATGTCACACGTTTTGTAATTCCCTTCTTGTTCTGCAACAGGTACGGTCCAAAGTTGATACGGCCCAGGTTTTCTACGAGAATATCGAGTGTCACATTTCCCTTTGGCACATCGAGATACAAGCTATCCTGTTTCAATCTTCTGTCTAACACTCCCACCCGTACCCCATTCATAAACACAATTCCATAATCCCGCAGGTCCTGTATCTTTAACACACCTGATCTCTGGTTCCGGAGTTGCGTTCTATAGAGTACGAAGCCGTAGGGCTGTCCAAGATCTTCGAACGTAAGGGGGGTTTTACTTTTAACGCCCTTACCGAGCGTAGTGAACATGGAAGTACTTTGCGTGAAAACGATATCTTCCAACTTGGCTGATCCTTTTCGCTGCGGAACCGGAGGCAGCTCGCCCTTAGCATGTTTTTTTATCACATCCCGGAAGGCAAAGAATTTATGCGTGGGATTACCGGCTTCGTCCAACGGCGCATCATAATCGTAACTGCTGATCTGCGGTTCGTAGGGGTCTTTGTCGTTGCAGTTCGCGCCATTCATAAATCCGCGTGTAGTCCCACCGTGAAACATGTACATGTTGATGGAGATACCGGCGGCAAGCGTCGAATCAAGCTTCGGCGCATAGTCTTCTGCAGGTACCGTATGATGTGCAGTGCCCCACCAATCGAACCATGCCGGATACCACTCTGCTACATAGTACGGCCCTTTTCCATTGTGATTTTTATTCACGATGCGCTTGACTTCGCTCGATTTTAATACACCATTGACAGCTGGCAATAGACCTGGGATGTGTCCGAATTCGACTTTACTTGCCGGGTCGCACGTGTAGAGCAATCCATTAAAGCCAGCCTCGACGAACATCTTTTTACTTTCTTCGAGATACTTCCTGTCGCTGCCATAAAATCCGTATTCATTCTCCACTTGTATCATCAGTACGTTTCCGCCATGATCTATCTGCAGCGGCGCAAGTTCCTTTGCCACACGTTGCAGATAATTCTTATAGGCGCCGATAAACTTTGTCTCGAGGCTTCTTACGACGAGCCCCTCTTCCTTTTGGAGCCAATATGGATATCCTCCGAATTCCCACTCGGCGCAAACGTACGGGCTGGGCCTGAGCACAACCCAGAGTCCCTCCTCCTGTGCTGTCCTTACAAAGGCTGCGATGTCATTATTCCCGGAAAAATCGAATTGACCTTTTTCCGGTTCATGCACATTCCAGAATACGTAAGTGCCGATGGTATTCAACCCCATTGCTTTTGCCATCTTCATCCGGTGCCGCCAGGCCTCGCGCGGAATTCGCGGATAGTGGAGTTCGCCCGAGATCATGACAAACGGTTTGCCGTCGAGCAGGAAGGTGGTGTCGCCTAACGTGAACGTGTGTGCAGGAAGCTGCGCATGCGCGTGTATAGAGATGAGAATGAAAAATGAGATGATTATTTTTTGGATCATGTTTTCTTTTATTGTCAGCGTCATGAGTTTTTCAATAAATGCGTTTCAACCTCTCCTGTCAGATTTGTTCAGCTTACCAACCAGCGTCAAAATGCTTCTTCGTGGAATGGTGAGTGATTGCGAGCTCTTGTGAATGCCTATAAATTTCAATTTCTCATCTTCCCCAGGACCGGTCAGGAAACGATCGAATTCTTTCACTGCTCCATTTTTAATGTCGAGATGCAAAGCATGATCTTCGCCGGAATAGTTGATGGCCACGATCACCAGCTTACCATCAGTATTGAGGTACGATGATAACATGACGCCCACGGGGTTGCTGACATTCGGGTTCGCCGACGTAAGGTCGATCCGCTGGGCCCCAGGCCGGATAAATCTGCTGAAATTCCCTAACGCCCAAAGCATTTTTGAATCCTCTACGGTTCCGTCCGATTCATTTCGCTCCGCGTAAATCAGTCCGTCCTTGAAATCGTAGGGAGAAATCGCCAGCCACCAGCTCCACGATGATGCATTCGCAACAGTCAGATCGTAATGGATAATGCGCGCAACATACAGAGCCGGATCTATGCCAAGGTCCTTTCCCTGTGGTTTGACTTCTTCGTGACTTCCCAGAATACAATATTCGCTTTGCCAGAACTCGATCGGAGTTGCTGACATTGAAACCTTCTCCGCAAGCCTGCTTCTTACGTCGTATAATGTTTTTACAGGGTGAGTTGTAAAATAACTGTGTCCGGAGATAACCTTGTCGACCTTTTGTAGGTCCCCGAGGTACAGATTGGAGGAAGCGTGAAAAAACTGGCTGATCTGGTCGCCACGTGTAGCTTTATCAGCGTTCTCGAATAAATAATTCAGCCTGGCGGCTTCAGCGATTTGTATTTTTGCAGAGATGTTGCTTCGGCTGAGCAGGGAGTCGAGCAGTCGGGTAACGGAATAGATCTCTTCATTAGTGAACGGCGTGCCTTCCTGCTTGTTGCTGGTCCAATCCCATTGCGGCTCGTTGAATGGACTCACATAGTCGAAGCCCAGACCCTGCTGATCAAAGTGCCCGAGCACGTCGGTAAGAAATTTTGCAAATGCGAGATGGTTCTCTCCCGAGATATTTGCCTCTGTTCCAGAAGACGCGAACGCCTTGCCATTCTTTGTCAGTTGAACTGGTGGGCTATTCGTAAATGCCAGAAAATTTTCAACTCCCGATCGTTTGGCCTCGCCAAGAAACCATTGCTGACCTTTTTGCTTGTTCCAGTCATATTGGCCATCTGACATCAAAAAACTTTCGGCACGTCTCCACGGATCGGAGATATTTTCCTGAGATGCGCTTCCTGCACCGATGTTGAATCGCCACAGCGACAAGCCGATCCCTTTAGGATTGCCTTTGTCATCGAAATCCTTGCTGAACAGCCAATCGGCAACTTGTTTCTTTTTCTTGAATGGCCAATTGCCAACGAACTGACAAGCCCATGCATCCGACGCACCAAAGTTGCGGATGTATTGCTTTCTCCGGGTCACATCAATGACAACCGAATCAGCCGGAACATCAGCAATGATTTCAATCGCCCCGATACAAAAACATCCTGATAACAGGATCAACGATATGGAAATGACCCTCCGAAGGCAATTGCTCATAAAAGATCTGGTTGTCGGTTTTAAGAGGAGAAGAGGTCCGTCTGCGAACCACTCCCCTGCCCTCTATCTATTTTTTATGAATTGTTTCCAAAACGGAGGGACTCCAAGAATCCCTCCCACCCAAACCAAACGGTAGCCGGATCGTCACGTGTCTGTAGGTCACGAATTCGGAAATCTTACTCGTTTGCCATGGGCAATTTGCCTTCGGATGAGCGGAAAGAAAGGGTGTATTATGGCAATTCTTGAGGGGGCAATTGT
>CBHTUB010000238.1:0-8907 GCA_966095595.1 uncultured Chryseosolibacter sp.
GACGAGGTGATGCGCGCAAACCTGATCTACGACTGGCGCGCGCCGGTGTCTTCGATGTTCTACGATTTCGAGCTGGGTCCTGCATCGTACGAAACGCCATCAGGTAAAATATCGGGAGACATCCTGTTAAAGCGCCAGTATCGCATCGTCGATGGCAGAATGGAATTCATGATCGAGAATGCGGTGAACATTCACGACGAAGTCCTGCAAAAAGAGCTGAGCAAGTCGTCGGACGACAAGATGAAGAACATCGTTGCAACGATTCAGCGCGACCAGAACGCCGTTATCCGGAACGAAAGCTCACAAGTGATGATCATCCAGGGCGTAGCGGGCTCGGGCAAGACCTCCATTGCGTTGCACAGGATCGCTTTCCTGCTTTATCGCTTTAGGGACTCTATCAAATCGAAGGATATTCTCATTATCTCACCCAACAAGGTGTTCGCCGATTATATATCGAATGTGCTTCCGGAGCTTGGCGAAGAGCAGATCCCGGAGATGGGTATCGAGGAACTTGCAATGGAAGTGCTGGAGAACAAATACAAGTTCCAGACTTTTTTCGACCAGGTCTCGCATCTGCTGGAAAAGCACGACGAGGAATTCATTGAACGGATCAAATTCAAGTCCACGTTCGAGTTTCTCAGCAAGCTGAATCAGTATATGATCCATGTCGAGAACAATTACTTCAACTTTACAGAGCTGAGGATCGGAAGCGTTGTTGTGCCGTTCCCTTTCATTCTCGAGAAGTTCAAGGCCTATCACCGTGTGCCCATCTTCAAACGCTTTCCGCAGGTCGTAAAAGATATTCAGGACTACGTGCGTGACAATGTGAGACGCAAGCTCAGCGGTCACGAGAAAGCCCAGATCTGGCAGGCAGTACCGGGCATGTTCAGGCTGCAGAGCACTTTTGATGCATACCGCGATTTTTATTCGTGGATCAAAAAAGAGGGAATGTTCAAAATGCAAGGTGGTGTGCTTGAATACGCCGACGTCTTTCCGCTCATCTACCTCAGGATCCGTCTCGAGGGCGTGCAGGCATACGATAACGTCAAACATCTTCTTGTGGACGAAATGCAGGATTACACTCCCGTGCAATACGCCGTGTTGTCACGTCTGTTCAAGTGCAAAAAAACTATCCTCGGCGATGTGAGTCAAAAAGTAAATCCATACAGTGCGTCGTCGGCCGAAGGCATACATCAGGTGTTTCCGCAGGGAGATACGGTAACACTTTTTCGAAGCTACAGGTCCACGATCGAGATCACTTCTTTTGCCCAGCATCTTTACCACAATCCCGATCTTATTCCGCTAGAGCGACATGGTGAGGCACCGAAAGTGATACGTTATGAAAGCAATAACGAGGAGATCGAAGAAGTGCACATGCTTGTTACTGTTTTCAATCACTCCTGCTACCAGTCACTTGGCGTCATTTGCAAGACGCTCGATCAGGCGCGTTTTGTGTACGATCATATCAAAAGCGAGCATATCTATCTGTTGACAGACGAAAGCACAGCGTTTAAGCATGGTGTGATCGTGACCACTGCCCATCTCTCAAAAGGCCTCGAGTTCGATGAGGTGATCGTTCCTTTTGTGTCGTCTAGAAATTATCGTACGGAAGTAGACAAGCGCATGTTATACATCGCCTGCACGCGCGCCATGCACAGGCTTACGCTGACATACACGAAAGATCTTACGGATTTTCTGACAACCCGCTGACGACAGGTAGTTACGAAAGGATGGGTGCAGACCATGAATAATATTTCATTTCTGGTGACCTGAAATACAATTGTCATTTTAAAACGGACCGAATGACAATAACCGGCAATTGCTTTCCGTTTTGACCTCGTCACCTGGACGCAACTTTTGCGACCGGTACCTCATCTTACTAAAAAAAGCCTTATGAAGATCCTCACGCTCATATGTGTGTCCTTTTTGTCTTTCAGTTCGTTCGCGCAGCATTATGTCGAGGTCTCGGGTGTTATCCGCAATAAGAAGACGAAGGAACCGATTCCGTATGCCAGCATTCATATTCGCGGTACCGGTGTAGGGACTGCGGCAAATCCGGAGGGAAAGTTTCATTTACAGATCAGCTCAGTTCTGAAAGACTCCACGCTGATCATTTCGTGCCTCGGTTTCAATAAACGTGAGTTGACGCCCGGCAGCGTATTGTCGAACGGTGACCAGATCTTCGAGCTCGAAGAATCGCAGCAGGTACTGGAAGCCGTGGAGGTCTCGCCTCTGGATGCCCAACGTATTGTTGAAAATGCTATAGAGAATATTCCTTCAAACTACAAGTCCGATCCGCACCGGCTCGACGCTTTCTATCGTACGACGATGCAGGACAACAACGATTTTACAAGGTTGCTGGAAGCTGCGGTCTACATCAACGATTCAAAGGGTAATGTATTCGGCTCCCGTGATATTTTTATCAGACAGATCAGGAAGAGCAATGACCTGCGTAAGGACAAATGGAGAACACTCGACGGATATCTGACCCACCTTGTGCGGAATCATCCGCTGCAGGCTGGCCACTGGGATTTTTTGAAAAAGACGAAGCTCAGGGATTTCGATATCGAAATAGAGAATACAAAATTCCGCGACCGCGATTTGCACTACATCATTGGCATGAAGCCGAAAATTCCGTCGCCTCGCGTGCAATACGATGTGCAGCTTATCATCAACGAAAAAAATTTTGCGATAGTGGATATCACCATTTACTGGAAACCTGAGCTCGGTAATTTTTACACATGGGCGTGGGAGCAACGTGACAGCGCAAAGTTTGTAGCGGACTGGCAGCAAAGTCACTATACGTATCAGGAGTATGAGGGAAAATACTATCTGCAAAGCTCGCAGTGGCATCGCAAGGGAAGGGTCGTGAATAAATTCGATGGCAAGACATTTTTTCGCACCGAGTCACTTGACGAGCTTCTCGTTACGCATATTGAGAAAGGAAAATTCAAAAACGAAAATCAATTCTTCCCTACGACGGATGTCTATCTTATTGCGGACCAATTGCCGTATAACGGAGAATTCTGGAAGACGTATAACCGACCTGTCGATTCGGAGCACTTCAGAAAGGCAAAACGCGAAATGGAACGTGTGGAAAGCCTCGATGTCCAATTCCAAAAATACACCGGTACTGGTATTGCCCTGAACAACAAGCCTACTGGAAAGCGCAAACAATAGACATTCAGGTGCAATGTCGTGTGAGTCATCGGTTCCTGATATAAAAATGCAGTACACGAATCCCAACTGACTTTGCACATGTTACCGATTCGTTATGTTAACTTAATGTTACCAAGATTAACATAATATTAACTTATTGTTAATAATGAATCCATGTGAAACAATCATCGCTAAAGAAATGTAACATCGGGAGAGACTACCACAACCCTACTTATGTTTTCCCTGTTCAATCGCCTTAAAAGCATTCGCCTTAAGCTTTTGCTTCAGTTCGCCACTATCCTTGCCCTTTCAGCCTTGCTGATGATCTTCATGATGACCAACATTTCAAGGATCATCCAGTTCGAAAAAATGAGTAACGATTCGCAGAAATTGAATACCATCATTCTGCAGATGCGCAGGGCGGAGAAAGATTTCATGCTTCGGGATGTTGTGAATGAATCGTACTTCAAGACCGGTGAAAGCAAGCAACTGGCAAGATTCGAAACTTATTATAAGAATGGACTCGGGGTAATCACCCAATTGGCGGACTACGGTGTTCTGGACAAGGACTCCCTGGACTACGGTCGTCAGCTATTTACGGACTATCACAATTTATTCTCGGAGCTTGTCGCATTGTATCGAAAGAAAGGTTATAAAGACTGGGGCCATGAAGGTGAGATGCGGAAGGCGATTCACAGCATCGAAAACGGCAACATCCCTTATGACACCATCTTGCTGTTGACGCTCAGGCGCCATGAGAAAGATTTCCTGCTGCGCAAGAACATGTCCGATGTGGAGAAGTTCGAGAACAAGCTTGCCAAATTCAAATCTGCCAATCCGGCTATGCTGGTCTTGCTGAACGTCTATGGCGAACAGATGGCGGCAATTGTAGCGACAGAGCAGGCGATAGGCTTGAGCGAGAACACCGGCGTGAATGGAAAAATGCGCTCCACAATTCACAAGCTTGAGCCAATGATATCACGCATCAATAATACTGTAATAGAGGAGGTTGATGATACGGTCAGCAACGTATATGTGATCTGTATCATACTTTTTGCTGTACAGCTGGTGATCGGGATCGCATTGTCTGTAGCCTTTGCCAATAGCATCACCAACATCGTACGTGCTATTCAGGATCGCATCGAAAAATTGTCCAATGGTATCTTCCCGGAAAAGATCAGGCTGGAAAGTCAGGACGAGCTCGGCGTTACCTCGAACTCGGTGAATAACCTTGTCGATCGCATAAAGGCGGCGTCGACCTTCGCTTCACAAATTGGAAATGGTCAGCTTGATATGACGTATGACCAGAATTTCAGCAACGACGTACTCGCGAATGCGCTTCAGGGCATGCAGGTGAAATTGAAGGAGAACTCCGAAGAGAACGAAAAGCGGAGTTGGGTTGCAACCGGACTGGCAAAGTTTGCCGAGATCCTTCGCGGAAACGGGAATGACCTCCGTGCGTTATGCCAGCAGCTTATTTCCGGGTTATTAAAATATCTGAATGCCAACCAGGGGCAGGTATACGTGGTGCAGACTAATGAGGGCGAAGAGGAATACCTCGAGCTGATGGGAACCTACGCGTGGGGAAGAAACAAATTCCTGCAGAAGCAGGTCGCGAAAGGCGAGGGACTGATCGGCCAGGTGTGGCTGGAGAAGCAAACGACTTACCTGAAGGAATTCCCGAAAGATTTTATTCAGATACGCTCTGGTCTCGGAGAAGCGGAGCCCAGCCGCATAGTTATCGTGCCGTTGAAATCCAATGACGAGGTCTTCGGCGTTCTCGAAGTTGCGTCGTTCAGGGAGATACACCCATACCAGATCGAGTTTTTGGAAAAGGTCAGCGAGTTGTTCGCTTCCACGATATCGGCGACAAAAGTGAATGATCGGACCAGGAAATTACTTCGCGATTCCCAACTTCAGGCTGAGCAACTCAGGGCACAGGAAGAGGAAATGCGTCAGAATATGGAAGAGCTTACCGCCACGCAGGAGGAAATGGCGAGAAAGGATGCAGAGATGAGCGGATACTTCTCGGCGATGAACAATGGCTTTATCATGATCGAGTTCGAATCAGACGGAAAGATCATCAGTGCAAACCAGAAATTCCAGAGTACGCTCGGTTTGGCGGGTGCACAGCTCGAAGGACGGTATCACGATTCGATCCTCGATCAGGACATGAGATCATCGCTCGGCTATAGAAAGATGTGGGACGACTTGCGGCGGGGCATCCCGCAATCCGCTGAGCTGTCGTATAACGGTAAGGATGGGCATGTCATATGGTTGCATCAGCATTTTACACCAGTGGCCAACGGTCAGGGTGAGTACCTCAAAGTTGTGTCAATAGGCACCGACATAACAAAATATAAGGCGTTTTCGAAAGCCGAAGCACACCGCTTCGGATCCTGATCAGACCTTTATGTCTTTCCTCAACACGGCAAATTCCAGGGGAACCTGAGGTGTGCCGAAGCGTGGATCCGTAAAAGCAAAGGGTTTCCGCTCGCCGGTATCGCAGTAGCCATGTCGTTGGTACCATGCCAGTAACTCTGTCCTTACCGTGATCACCGTCATTACGATTGATCTGAAACCTTTTTCTTTGGCGACATCTTCCGCTTTTGCCAGAAGGATTTTTCCGATGCCTCTGTTTTGAAGGTCCGGTTTAACGGTAAGCATGCCAAGGTACAATCCTTCCGGAACCGTCTTAAGCTCCACACATCCGAGGATCTCACCATCCTCCACATACTTGAGCAACAACACGCCGGAATCGATCAGACCGGCGATAGCGTCCGGATCAGTTCGTGACCCATCCAGTAAGTCCGCCTCTGTGGTCCAGCCGCGACGTGAAGAGTCTCCCCGGTAAGCGCTGTTCACGAGATTGGCGATCGCTGCTGCATCGGACCTTTTTGCAGGAATAACATCAAACTTTTTCACTCAGGTCGAAATTTGGATTGATACTTCAATTCGATAGGTTAAATTAACGGACAAATTTTGTTCATTGTTTCCATGAAAGGTTTATTCTTATTCGTATTTACCAGCGCGATACTGTTTACGGTATCCGTATGTGACGCATCGATCATTACGCCAGTTGACACTTCCTCTCTCGAAGGGAAATGGGATCTCACATTGATGGCAGATGGAAAGGAGCATCCATCCTGGCTCGAAGTTCACCATTCGGGACATCACAATTTTGTGGGCCATTTTGTGGCTATCGTCGGTAGCGCGAGACCGATCTCCAGAATCATCATCGAAGGCAATACATTTCGTTTTTCAATCCCGCCACAGTGGGAAGAAGGAACAAACGATCTCACGTTTGAAGGAACGTTCAATGGCGAGTCGATAAAGGGAAGGTTTTTGTTCCCTGACGGAAAAAGTTACGAATGTACGGGCGTACGCGCTCCGCTGTTACCCGGGCGAAAAAATGTGAAGTGGGGTAAGTCGAAGTCCCTCATTCAGAAAGAACTCAGGGGCTGGAATGCGATGGGGGAGAATCAGTGGGTCGTCGAAGACGGTATTTTGAGAAGCCCGAAGTCAGGTTCTAACCTTATTACCGTCGAGAAGTTCAGCGACTTCAAGCTTCATATCGAGTTCCGTTATCCGAAAGGAAGTAACAGTGGCATTTATCTCCGGGGAAGATATGAGATCCAGGTCATGGACAACAACAGGAAGGAGCCTTCTTCTGAAGAATTCGGCGGTGTCTACGGCTTCATCACTCCGTTGGCTCAGGTAGCAAAGGGTCATGGTGAATGGCAAACGTACGACATCACGCTTGTAGGAAGAGTGCTGACGGTGGTGGCAAATGGTGTGACGATCATTTCCAATCAGGCAATTCCCGGCATCACCGGCGGTGCGCTGGATTCGAAGGAAGGCGAGCCGGGTCCATTGTTATTGCAAGGCGATCATGGTCCGATCGAGTACCGGAATATTGTGATCACGCCCGCCGAATAGTTATCGGATAATAAGCAAGATCGTAGCAAGGAGCACTTCCGGAAAAAAGCACAGCGCATAGCTGAGCCTCGAGAAGTCTTTCATGATCACCGTAAAAAGACTGCTGATCAGCAGAAGCCATTTCAAGGGAAAGCCGATGGTATGAATGGTAAGCGGTACTTCCATCACCTGTCTTGAATTATTGCTCAGGGCAAACTCCACCGGTATTTTCAGGATCGACGTAATATGCAGCGTGACCACGGGACTCGGATTGCTGACCTTCTCCAGGTTTAGGCGTATCTCGTCGGGCACGCGGATCGTGTGATGATCGGTTTCCAGAAAGCTTTTCAATCCGGCTTCGTGTTGATCAGTTTTCCGGAAACCCTTTTGAACATTTTCATTGATCACCGTGAAGGGCAGCAATCCGTCAAGTACGAGGATGATCGCAAAAACCGCGATCGGCATCGAGAGATACCAGGCTGTGCGGTGGAAAAACTTTTCAAGTTTCTCCTGCTTGTCGATTTTCAATTGTGACCTTTCCCTTCGTTTGTCAGCCAGCGTTTGTTGTTGCGCCTGGACAAGATCCTCGCTTTCATTCATACCACAAAAATACCTTTAGCCTGATGAACCACAAAGTCCTCCCGGGGTGATGCATAAATTTCCATGTAGGGAGACTGATTTAACGAGTCATTAATACAAATTCGAGCTGGAGCTCAAGTTGAAAAATCCCGAAGCAACCGGAGTGAAATGAGCGGTTTTAAGCATGGGACGCGTTGACTACCCCGTCAGTGCGTTTTTTTGTTTATTCCGGATTTGTTAGGTGATTACGCGTTCGTTGTTAACTTGTGTCGATAATCGAGCGCTATGGAAGATATACACATTCGTTGTCCAAAATGTAAATGGGAACCCGATGGAAAACCTTACTGGGCCTGTTCGTGCGGACATCATTGGGATACGTTTGCTACTGCGGGACGATGCCCGGCCTGCGGGAAGATATGGAAGGACACCCAATGCGTAACACCCGATTTGGGCGGATGCCAGACCTGGAGCCCGCATCTGGATTGGTACGATGGCCTCGATGAGATCATCAACAGGCTGAAGGCAGAGATCGAGGAAAGGTGGCATCAGGAAGTGTCAAAGTAACTTAATCTCACAGCTTAAATCTTACCGCTCCTTGGACATTAACGGTATCTGGAAGGGCGAATACTTCACGCAGGTCTTCATGTTCGAGACCGGCAGGGAGGTTAAGGTACCTTTCGTTATGCGACTGAAGACGACAGGTGAAAATAAGATCGTCATACTCGGGAAAGGTCTTTTCGAAGGAGTTTGTCAGGACGATCCGGAGATCACGAAGATCAACCTTCATGCGACCGTTCGCGGTTCATTCAACAGATATGATATCTATTTTGTGAAGCAATATCCGAAGCTGTTGATCAGGGAGAAGTCCGGAGACATCAGGGTGTACGACGATCAGCATCCCGAGATCCATTACACTGGACGATTCAATGACAAGTCCGAGTTCAGAGGCACGTGGTCGATGAGCAGGACCTTTCGGACGATCGACGGACACCTTTGTGAGCTCGCTGCCATGAGCGGATCGTTTTGGATGAGGAAGCTCGAATGATTAATCTGAAACCTGAAATCTGAAACCCTGAACACGTAGTATTTTTCTACCATTATAACGGAAAGTGTATTCGTTACACATTCCGCTTGTAAAAATGCGTTTTTGCTCATTCTGACATTTCAAACTGCGGTAAATTCACAGCGGACCTATAATATAATGAAGCATTGATTCGTTTGAATCACAGGCATTATCATGGTTAACGTCAT
>CBHTUB010000239.1:0-8902 GCA_966095595.1 uncultured Chryseosolibacter sp.
CAAAGTTTTGATGATCGCTCACGCGCGAGCATCACGTGCATTTCATCGTTTTCCTGGGTCAAAATGAAGTCAGGGAGAATGGTCTCTGTTTGTGGCGATCCCGAGGCTGCGGTCACAGGCTTGAGCTTAAGCGTGCCGAGAAGGTGAAAGGTATCTTTCAAATCCTCTTCCTCGATCTTCAGCTCATTGATGATCCGTTCAAAGTTACGGTGCATCAATTCGTTGTAATAGTTTTCGAGGATGCGCAATGCCAGCTTCACGTCCGGGCTCTGTTGCATCCTCCGTAGCTGAAGGATCAAACATTCCTTGATATTCCCCGTCGCAACGCCCACAGGTTCGAGTTGTTGGATAACGGCGATGAGCTTTTGGACAAGTTCGGGTTCCACCCACTTATTGAACTTCAGCGAGTAGTCGTCGGCCAGCGCTTCCGTTGTAAATTCCAGAAAGCCTTCGTCCGTAAGACTGTCGATCACGAAATGACCGACCTCGGTTTCCTGTTCGGCAAGCTGATAAAGTGCCAATTGGTTCTTTAGCTCGTGTCTGAAATCTTCGACCTCGACAAGCGGTTTTTCTATGGGCGCCTGGGTCTGGAAATGCTGTGCGTTCTCCAGCTTATAGTCAGGCGTATCATCATAGCAATATTCTTCGTAATCTTTATAGTCCTGGGCGGGGTCCGGAGATGCGACTTCGAATGTGTTGTCCTCATCCGACTTCTCCTCTATCAACGGGTTCTCTTCCAGCTCGTTTTGAATACGCTGCTCCAATTCGATGGTATTCAAATGCAGTAATTGCAACATCTGGAGGTGCTGAGGATGTATCTTCAGTTGTTGCTTCTGAGTCAGGTTCTGGTATAACATACTACAAAAGGGACGGTTAACACTAGGCCAATTCAAATACAAGCTTGGCACCACTTTATTGCCCTTAGCAGAAAAAAAATGAACAAAACTGATTTTCAACCCCTTACATTTCATCAGCACTTCTTTTTTGGCTTTATTCAAATATCCGATGTGGATATATTTCCCATCAAACCCATATAAAGATACACCGAATGTGGAAAAAATTACTCAGTATTTATCTGATTTTCGGCGTTTCTCTGGCTATCCTGATCGCTCTTTCCCTGTACGCCTTCCAGCGATTCAATGCATTCGTGAAGTACGGAGACGCGGTAGACAGGAATCATGCTGTCATCACTGAGCTTAACCAACTCAAGGTGGCGCTCACGGAAGCCGAAAACAATCAGAGGGCATTCATGCTCTTCAATGACTCATCGTTCTATTTTAAGTACGAAGACTATCTCGAGAATCTGCGGACCACATTCAGAAAAGTACATCTCCTGCTCGGAGAAGACTCCGCCCAACACCGCAGACTGCGAGACCTCAACATCACGATCAAAAGTCAGATGGATTACCTGCGCTCAGGCGTGATCGTGGGATATCCCATTACAGACTACCGATATGAGAAAGGTTACATGGAACGGTCCCTCAGATTGATCGCCGAGATGGAAGAAGCCGAAAAAGCCATGCTGGAAAACCAGATCAGCTCGCGTAAGTTCTATGAGGATCGAACACCTCAGAACTTCAGGATCGTGTTCGTGTTCACCCTGGGAATTTTTTGCATTTCATTTGTGCTCCTCGTCCAGCAATACAGGCACCGCGTCAAATACCAGGCACAACTGGAAAAGAATATTATCGAGCTCAATCAGGTCAACTCGGAATGGGAACAGATTGCCTATGTAGCTTCTCACGATCTCCAGGAACCCCTTCGCAAGATCCGAACGTTCAGCGACTTGCTTCAGAGCAAACATCTCGCTGAGTTCACCGACGAAGGGCAACTACTCGTGCAAAAGATCAACATGTCGTCTGCCCGCGCACAGTCGTTGATGACAGACATGGTGAATTATACTGCTATCGCGAATGCCCGGGAGCATCTCCAGAAAACGGACCTCAATGATGTTCTGCGAATGGTGACCCAGGATCTTCAGCCGCAGCTTGCCTCAAAAAAAACTTCCATTGAAACGGGTGAGCTACCCGTCGTCGATGGTTATCCTTCCCAGCTTTCCATGCTTTTCAGATGCCTGATGGAGAACAGTATCAAGTTCAGCAAACCGGAGGAGCCGTTGAAAATAGACATCCAGGCGACGATCGTAAAAAAACGTCAGTTACCGATCGACGTCCACGGCGCTGCCGAAGAATATCACAAAATCATTTTTCAGGATAATGGGATCGGGTTCGACAATCAATACACCGATAAAATGTTCAAGATGTTTCAGCGTCTGCACACATCCGACGCATTCGAGGGACGTGGGATCGGGCTCGCCATCGTAAAACGAATAATATCCAATCACCTCGGTGCTATTGTCGCACGCGGACGTCCCGGGAAAGGTGCAAAATTTACTTTATATCTTCCCCTGCGTTGAAGATCCGTCGCGAGTGATTCGCTCGGCCACAACACTGTACATATGGGAATAGAGTAACGTTAACAGGCCGACGCTCAGCAACACGATCCTGTTCTTCCACTGTCGACTATACAACCATAATATTTCAGCTTCATGAGCCAGCCCAGGCATCACGCAATAATCTACCACTGTTTTGGAAACTGCCTTTAATATGGGTAAACGTTTTTTCATAAATACCATCTCTGCACTGATATTGAAAAGCAAGTGCCGGTCGATAAATGATATTTTTTATTTAACTCTGCGTATGAATTTCTACACGCGCGTGGAGTGTAACGCTCGTTTTGTGTAACTTACTGGAATCAACGGCACAGGTTTGGAGAATCGTTTCCAATAAATTGAAACAATATGTTACGTTGGACATTAACATTCCTGGTGATTGCTGTCATCGCTGCGGTTTTTGGTTTTACAGGAATTGCTGCGGGAGCAGCCGAGATTGCCAAGATCATCTTCTACATATTTCTCGTGTTCTTTGTCATCTCCCTCATTGCCGGCGCGTTCAGACGTGTGGACTGAGTGACGTGACTTGATGCAGAGAATGCAAAAACGGACCGCAAGGTCCGATATTACCGACACCACAGCCGCTAGTGGTGCATCGTACGCCTTGTTTTTAATTCTCTTACTTCCTGTTTTACAATAAAGACCGCTGTCTCGTCTGGCTGGATGCCATGGCCATAGTCAAGCGTGTACACTTTGGTGAACTCTGCTCCGAAGTAAAGGATGATAGAACTATAGTAGACCCACACCAATACGATCACGATTGAAGCAGCCGCTCCGAATGTGTCGCCTATTGACGACTGACCGAGATAAAATCCGATGAGAAACTTTCCCAGCAGAAAAAGAATGGCGGTGAATGTTGCGCCGACGTATGCATCGCGCCATCTTATCCTTCCATCGGGCAACACCTTGAAGATGATGGCGAATAATGTGGAGATCACGGCGAATAAAACGATATAGTTCGTCGCCTGAAATACGATCACGATGCTATCATGGAACAATCGGGCGAGCCTGTCGTACAACAGATCCATCACGGCATGGATCGCGAGAGACACCATGAGGATAAATCCGAAACTTACAATGAGTGAAAATGACAACAACCGGTTGATCAATAGCTTCAGCCAGCCTTTTTTTGGTTTTGCTTTCAGCGCCCAAATGTAATTGATGGAATCCTGTATCTCGGCAAACACTCCCGTAGCGCCTATGATCAGCACGATGGCTCCCAGCACCGCACCACTCGTAGAGAATTGCGATTGCTCGATGTTCTGAATAATATCCTGTATCTGGAGAGCGGCGGAATTTCCGACCAGCCCGTTGATCTGATAGAAAAGTTTTCCCTTTACTGCATCCTTGCCGAACAAAATGCCAGCGAACGAGATGAGCAGAATGAGTACCGGACCCAGTGAAAAAATTGTATAATACGACAAGGAGGCGCTTAGTTTCATCCCGTTGTCAGTCAGGAATTCGGATCCTGACTGCCGGAGAATCAACCACCATTTACGCATCGCTGTGAGGAATTTGCTTCTCTATTTCCTGAACTTTGACAATAAATTTCGAAACAGCGTCGGATGCATAAGCGCCATATCCATCCACGAGAGTACCTTTTACGCCATCATTGGTCTCGATGACATATAAAATGCTGCTATCGCCCGGATCCGATTCACCCTCGAACCTGTAAAAGTTGACGATCCTGACATCTTCGGGTTGATATGACTTACCGCCGCTATAAGTTGATAGACCCTTTCTGTCTACCTGAAAATCTTCCTTATATCCCTGTTCACGAACATGCGCTTCACACGAAGTCAAGCTTTTCATCCATGATACATCCTGTTCATCTCTCCTGTTCAATCCATCGGGTGTTCTCATAACTCATTATTTAAATTCATAAAAATGCCTGATCTCATACCTTTAAAAATTTAAAGCCAGAGATCAGGCATGTGTACATCATTATCAGCAACCATACATGATTTAAGCATGCATGAATGTTGAATTATTTGTCAGGGCCTGCGCACCGATCCCGTGAAGAGTGAGATCACAAACAGCACCAGGAACAGGAAGAAAATAAACTTCGCAATCCCCGCAGCACCTGCCGCAATTCCTCCAAAGCCAAATATTGCTGCTACTATAGCAACAATCAGAAATATCACTGTCCAGCGTAACATGACACTTGTATTTTGTGAAACATGTAAAGTCTTCCTGTAAACACATGCCACTCGGCAGTTCTACCCTCCCACGAATTGCGAGAATACGGCTGTTTTGGCTCGTTCGCGCCCCAAATTGGGGAATGAATTCTACAGCTGGCAGCTTTAGACTTCTCAAAACCGGCTTTTTAAATGCAATAGCGTCCGTTGTACTGTTGGCACACGCTTTTAAGATGATGTATGCGAATCAGATGTCATATGGATATTCTCGATGTCAAAAGCCGATGGAATGATGTGAAAAGGCGGTTGAAGGAGAGATATGCCACACTTTCGGATGAGGACCTGACGCTGAGATTTGGCCGCGAAGGCGATATCATCAGAAGGCTTCAAAAGAAACTTGGCAAAAGCAAGGCAGACATTCTGAGGATAATTGGGGGAGAGTTGATTTAGCAGGGCATGAAGACATTATTGAGGATCATCGCCATGGTGGCGCTAACAGGAATGATGTTATCGCTGACACAGTGCGAAAGCCAGGAAACCGCTACAGAAAATACCGTGACGGTTTGCGGCGAATAAAAATTAAACTGAGGTTTAATACCGATAACGAAGAGAAATAAATAACTCTTCCGTAAAGATTTAGCTAGTGGGGTTTAAAAGTCGTTACCGTCCTGGTAGCGGCTTTTTTTTGTCCTTACCCGTGCAGGCCAGTCTACGGTCTACATCTGCACCCAGCAATTTCCGTTTTTTCACGCTAATACTACCTACTTCAGCCTTCACATCTTCGTGTTCAGCCAGCCACAAACCCAAATTTCCGACCTAACGCCGAACGAGGAACACACAACACACAACGGAAAAAAACATCACCTCCGTGAATCCCCGGGCCTGATCGGAACTTTGGGCTGACGACGCTTCTTCTTGTGATATTCATCCGCCTCATCGATTGAATGGGAACTAAACAGGTCACTTTCCTTTTCAGCAAGGTCTGCCAGTTTGATATAGAACTTCTTGAGCACCTCGAGTTCCTCCTCGGTAAGGTCTTCGATGTCGATAAGCCTGTTGCTGGCGCGCTCGTGACAAGCTATGAGTTCGTTCAGCTTCAATTGAATGGCCATCGTGTCCTTGTTTTGCGACTGCTGAATGATGAATACCATAAGGAATGTAATGATGGTCGTTCCTGTGTTGATAACCAATTGCCAGCTCTCTGAATAGTTGAATAGCGGGCCCGATACCGCCCACCCGAGTACAATTAAAAAGGCCAGCACCGTGGCTAACGGGCGACCTGCCGCCCTGGTCACTCTGGTGGAGAATCGGTTAAAGAATTGGCTGATTTTGCGTTTTTGCTTGCTGCTCATATACACTTGATTTACCTGAAATTACTAAAAAACAAAAAGGCCGGATCATTCCGGCCTTTTTGCAGATATTCTGCTTTAATCTATTCCTCGTCCTCTTCTACTTCCTCGGCCTCAGTAGCGGCTTCGAGGTTGATGTTATTCTCTGCCAACTGAGTGAGCAATTCGTCGGTTTCCTGTTCTTCCTCGAGCGTCTCTCCCAGCAACTCTGCCACCTGCTCAAGACCCAGGGTCTTCGCCAATGTAGCCATGCCTCCATAGGAAGCTATTTCGTAATGTTCGACTTTTTGTGCGGCAATGATAAGCGCCACGTCGCGGGTTGCACTTCCATCTTCTGTATCTTCAATGATCTGCTCCGCTTCGGCCACGAGTCCTTCCATCGCTTCACACTTCTTTCCACGTGGCTTCTCGCCGAGCAATTCAAAAACCTGTTCGAGACGGCTGACTTGTTCTTCCGTTACAGTCAGGTGATCCTGAAAAGCGGTGACAAGCTCTTCTGTCGTTGCAGCCTTTGCCATTTTGGGCAGCGCCTTCACAAGATGCTTCTCAGCCCAGTAAATATCGCGCAGCTCTTCGATCAGATACTCCTGAAGCATTGACTGGTTTTGCTCCTGGGTAAACGTCGGTTGTGATTTCGACCTGTTGGTTCTGGAATTTCCTTTTGAAGCAGTTTTCGCCGCGCTTTTTGTTGTTGCTTTCTTCTTTTCCATAATTGATAGTTTTGAAAGGTGAATGTTATTGATTTGACCGGATGCGAACGAGAAATGAATCCATATCACTCACCGGACACCCCGGCGATTCATTCAGGAGTCACTGCGTTTGCTGTAGACCTACGAAGGACGAAAAACAACATGCCGACAATTTTATACGCATCCGGAACCTAAAAGCGCCTGTAGTGATCTATCGTGTACTGGAATTTCCTCAAAATTACATTCGGGCAGATCAACAAAACGCTGGCCTGTAAACTATTCCTGGACGACAACTTCGCTTTCCTTCTGTATGAAAAGGCTCCCGATTTTTGGTCAGTCTTTATTACATTTACAGAATCAATCATGGCAGCCCTTTCTGCTCGCGACACGCTTCAGCATAATTCGCCGCTCTGGTTATGAAACTTTTAAAATCCAATTATGCAAATCACTAAGAACAAAGTGGCGGCCATTCATTACACCTTGCGTGACAATGAAGGTTCAATTATAGATTCGAGCGAAGGCCGCGAACCCCTCCATTATCTTCACGGAGCCGGAAACCTGATCATCGGAATGGAGGAAGGACTTGAGGGAAAATCCAAAGGTGACAAGTTCAGTCTGAAGATCTCCCCGGAAAAAGGATACGGACAAAAAGATGAAGAGCTCATCCAGAAAGTACCACGTTCAGCATTCGGCGACCAGGAAGTAAAAGCAGGAATGAGATTCTCGACCAATCAGGGTGGCGTTGTTACGGTCACCAACGTTGGACTCGACTCGGTCACCGTCGATGCAAATCACCCGCTTGCCGGCGTTGAGCTGAACTTTGCCGTAGAAGTGATGGAAGTGCGGAATGCAACGCAGGAAGAAATCAGTCACGGACATGTACATGGACCGGGTGGTCACCACCACTAGCCTTTCTCCTTGCTGTCATATAATGGTCAATAGTTAAATGGTCAATAGTCATTGGGAGATACGGTTCAAACCCGGAACCATTGACTATTGACCCTACAAGAAGGCGATAAGCTAATTCGTCAGGCTCAGTAATAGGATCTTCCAGGCATGGTCAAGCCTGTGCTCCGTGATATATTTTTTTGCCAGCTCGTGCATGGAAACCTCGCCCTTTTTGAATGCATCAGCAACCTCGGGATCATTTTTCAATTGCTGATATTCACTTTCCGACGGCAGTACCTCAACATTGCCGAGCATACCCAGATCATTACCCGTCAGGATCCTGCTCAGCCGAATTCTTTCCGGGATCCTGTCGATACCGATTCCCAGGCGATCCAATGGCTTTGGAACTTTAAAGATCGAATCACCCTGAACGCGAGCATAGTAATCTCCCCCCAGCCTTGCTACAGCATCGAGTTTGTACGGATCGATCCGCCCGTTCTCGTCAAGGATTTCCTCCTTGATATGGAAAAGCATAACCTCGCATATCACCAGATTTCCAGCAGCCCCCTGATCACCCGTGGAGATGATCTGCAAAACCTTACACTCCATGCTGATGGGAGATTCAGCCACACGCGGAGGTTTGACAAGTTGAGATGGCGCTTCGGTGAATCCGGCTTTCAAAAATTCGTTGACACCCCTGGGATATTCGGTACTCGCGAGCGAAACTTGCTGAACCATATCGTAATTCACGATATTGATCACTACCTCCGGCACTTCTCTCAGATTCTCGTAAGTGTGCTTTGTCGTGTTGTCTCTTCCCCTGCGGGCCGGCGAAAAGATCAACAGCGGCGGATTGGCGCCAAAACAATTAAAAAAACTGAATGGACTAAGATTGACATTGCCGTCTTTGTCGACAGTGCTCGCAAGCGCAATCGGCCTTGGTGTCACTGCTCCGAGCAAATATGCATGTGTCTTTGCGGTACCGACTTCTTTAGGGTTGATCGTCAACATATCAGATCGCAGGTAAAATTTTCCCTTTGCATTCGCCAAAACCTATTCTTACGCCGTCACGTTCACTGGCGCCCTTTATCGTGAGCGTGTCACCATCCTCCAGGAAAGAGCGTGTTAATCCGTTGCCAATATTCAGGGGACGTTGTCCGTTCCAGGTAAGCTCCAGCATCGAGCCACACGAATCCGGCGTAGGCCCACTGATGGTGCCCGACGCGTACATATCGCCCACCTGTATGTTGCAACCATTCACGGTATGATGGGCAAGCTGCTGATGGATGCTCCAGTATAGATACTTATGATTCGATCTCGAGATGACCACCGGCTGACCGTCTTCCGATTGCAGGTGAACTTCGAGGGATATATCGAAATTGTTCT
>CBHTUB010000240.1:0-8847 GCA_966095595.1 uncultured Chryseosolibacter sp.
AACGTCACGGTTACCCTTTCTACAAAAAGCGAGACTGATCTCGATCTCGCTCCAGGCACAGTGAGGGTCATCACGCGACAGCAGATCGAAGACATGAATGCCCGGTCATTGAAAGACGTGCTCAACATCTTCGTACCCGGCATGGATGTTATCCCCACGACTTTTAAATACGGGGACCGCGTCGAAACCGCATACGCACGCGGTGTCCTTTCGGACTTCTCACAACAGATCCTTTACCTGCTCAACGGAACGACCAAATTCAATGAATCCAATTTTGGGCAGCCATTCCAGCAAGCTGAGCTTACGCTGGAGAATATCGAGCGCATAGAAGTGAGTTCAACGCCAATTCCACTACAGGGTGCCAGCGCGATCACGATCATCAACCTGATCACCCGTGAGGCTTCCGTCAACGGGTTTGAAGCCAATGTAACGACGGGTTTCAGTGATAAGGTCGACAAGGACGGCATTCAGAGAAAAAGGGTGTCGATGATAGGGGGTAAAAATCTGGGCAAATGGCATGTGGGCGTTTCGGCACAGGTTTACGACGACATGGGACAGGCTCCCAACAACGCTGCGGGAACTGGCGGATATATAGGATCGCTAAGCACATTTCGCGATGGAACGAAATTCTCGGGTCTGCTCGGTTTGAACGTCAAGTCGAACGACGACAAGATCCAATGGATGACCTACCTGAAGAAAACATCGCTTGACGCATATCTGTCCGGGCTCGTTCCTTCGCCATCCGGTGGATTATATACCTACGACGTGCAGACGTTCCACAATGCGTTGAAATTCAAACCGGGAAATGGCTTTGAGCTTTCGACCGGACTAATGACCTCCTATTTCGGCAACTTCATCGACTACGCAGGTGTTCCCTATGGAGTGGATACGAAAAATTACGACACATACATCGAAGGCAACTACTCGAAAAAGATCGGCAACAATACATTCCTGGTCGGAGCGAAACTGGAACGTGAAGGCCAGCGTGATGCGAAAGCCTATATCTGGGACGGCATAAGCAAGTTTGAAGAAACAAAGGATAAAGCGCTTATCCTCGCCCCCACCGACTCGCGAACGATCTACTCCGCTTTCCTCGAGGATCAGCTCAACGTTGGTGAGAAATTCATTGTTGAACGCCGGTCTCCGCTATGACCACTTTGAAAACTTCGCCAACTCCAGGTTAAGTCGCCTGAATCCGCGAGTTGGCATCACTTATAGCGGTTCTGAGAGCCTGATCGTCAAGTTGCTTTGGGTAACTGCTTTCAGGCCTCCGACCAATTATGAGTTGCAGGGCGTATCCCTTCCGCCACTCGTCGGCAATGCCGATGTCAACTTCGAACATCTCGAAACATATGAGGCTAATCTGATCTACAAAAAGAAGAATTTCAAACTTCAGCTTACCCCATATTTTCAAACCTACAAAGAACGGATCTTATATATAGACACAGATCCATCCGATGCCGATGTGGTCCTGCAGGCTCACAACGTCGGAAAGACCACTACCTTGGGTATTGAGTTCACGGGGAACTACTATTTTTCGTCAGCCAATTACTTGTTCGTGGGATTCTCGTCCTGCGATGCCGAGGATGAAATAGAAAACGTTGTGAGCCATACCGCGTTCCTGCCGACGATATTCTTCAACGCGGGGCTCAATGTCAGAAAAAACAACTTTGCCTTCAACACCGCGATGTATCTTCATGGCGACAGGCATTTACCCGAGGGCATGCCGATCAACGATAAGCATGTAGCGGATGCGATCTTCAATGCCAACGTCAATCTTTCATATTTCCTGGCAGAGACCTCAAAGATATATTTGCTTGTGGAGAACGTCACCGATCAGAAAAACAACATTCCCTATGTAACGGACGGCGCATTTTTCCCCCTGCGCAGCCGCACATACAATATCGGCATGGTTGTGAAATTCTAGATGTCTTCATACTCCCTTCCTTCAAGGCCCGGTCATCCGGGCTTTGTTGTTTTAAACATCGCGACAAGGCCTGCTGATCGACAGATCCGCCGTACTCATCTACAAACTTTCGGCCTATGGCGATTTTTTCGTAACTTCCTTTTTCGCCTGACCCTATGAAGTTACTCCCGTGTGTAACGTTTATTTTATTGGTTTATGCCCCTTTCGCGCGAGCACAGGAGCAGGAAACGCTGGATAGTCTTGAGTCAATCTATCATGATGCAAGGGCTAGTGATACGCTTCGTACCCTTAGCATGGTCGAAATAGCCAAACAATACTATCGAAATAAACCCGATACCGCCATCCTGCTGGCAGATATGGCCTTGCAATGGTCCGAAAAAAATGAATATGATAAAGGGAGAGCAAGGGCGCTGAATGTTATCGGGCTCGGTCACTGGATGAAATCAAATCACTCGGACGCCTTATCCTATTATCAAAAAGCACTTCCCTTCTTCGAGCGCTCCGGCGACCTCCAGGGCTACGGACTTTGCCTCAACAACATAGGGCTTGTCTATTTTTATCAGGGGGACTACCCAAATGCAATCGACTACTTCCAAAAGGCCCACGCGATACATGCGAGAGATCACTACGCAGAAGGTTCGGCGCTTGCACTGAACAATCTTGGACTCGCCTATGAACAAAAGAATGATCTGGCGAAAGCGCTGAGCTTCTACCAGCAAGCATTGGCCATATATCAGGATCAACGGCACAAACAGGGAATAGGTCAGTCGCTCACCAATATTGGTTATGCCTATTTGGCGCTCGACAGGGCCGACCTTGCGCTTGCGGCCTTCGCGAAAGCGGTGTCGATCCAGGAAACGATCCTTGACAGATCTACCCTGATCTCCTCCCTGATAGGCATCGCCGGCGTTTACAAAGATCAGAAAAAATTCAATGCAGCGATAACAAACGCAGATCGGGCGCTCACGATATCACGCGAGGTCAAGTCCACCTACGACGAACGGGAAGCCACAATCATTCTCTACCGCATCTATAAGGAAAAAGGCGACGCAGCACACGCGCTCGAATATCACGAGCAGTTCAAAATACTGAGCGATACGATCTTCAGCCTTGAAAATAATAAAGCGATCGCGTCTCTTGAAGCCAGAGTGGAGCTCGAGAACAAGCAGAAGCAATTCGAGATGCTGGAAAAGGAAAACGCACTCCGTCAACGAATCAACTATGTAACGGCATTGGGACTGATCGGAATGGCGCTCCTCTCCTTTTTTATATTCTGGAACAGAAGGAAGCTGAAATCCGCGTATAACAAACTCGAAGAGGCTAACCTGCGCCTGACACACATAAAGCAACAGATGGAAGCCAAGGCAGTCATGCTGGGCGAGAGCAATCATGCGAAAGACAAGATGTTCTCGGTGATCTCACATGACCTCCGGAGCCCGCTCAATGCCGTCAGGGGAATGTTCGACCTGGTGAACACCGGACAGCTGTCATCGGTTGAATTGGCCAGCTTTATGCCTGAGATCGGCAAAAAAGTTAACAACGCCTCCGAGATCCTTGAAGAGCTTCTCGAGTGGTCCAAAACTCAAATGATGTCACAGGAGGCACACCAAACCAATGTCAGCATCCGCGATCTTCTTGATCAGGCCCGCGAACGGTTTATTCCGCAAGCCCGGGAGAAAGGCGTGAATATCGTTGTCGATTCTTCAGATAATTGCAAGGCTTATGCCGATGTAGACATGATGAGAGCAGTGCTGCGAAACCTTGTCGCCAATGCAATCAAGTTTTCACGGACCGGAGATGTCATCACGTTGAGATCTTCGGCGTCGGATGGCGAGGTGCTGATCACGGTGTCTGATACCGGAGTGGGCATCAAGCCCGAACACCTTGACAAATTGTTTCAGGCCAGTGGCTTTACCACGCAAGGCACTGCGAACGAAAAAGGCACCGGACTGGGACTCATGCTGTGCAGGGAATTCGTTGAGAAGAATGGCGGTTCAATACGGGTGGAGAGCACGGTCGGAAAAGGCTCTGCCTTTACGATAACGTTGCCTTCAGCGCGTACCGTGAAACCTGTTTATATGCCCGTGAACTGATCCGATCCAGAGACAAGCTACTCTCTTCTCGGAACTTCACGGGGCTTGATAACACAAATGTCAAAATCATGAGCACAGCAACATTGACCAATCAACCGGGAATTGATCTATCGGGTATGACTGACAGAAGGATCCAGTCTGCAGATTTCCTACGGGGCCTCGTGATGGTGCTGATGGCGATAGACCATGTACGTGTTTATTCGGGATTACCACCAGGCGGGCCCGATGCCGGAATTTTTCTAACACGATGGATCACACATTTCTGCGCGCCCGCCTTTGCTTTTCTTACAGGAACAAGTGCGTATCTATACGGTACAAGGTTGAAGGACAAGGGAGCGCTCGCCCGGTATCTCCTCACACGTGGCGCCATGCTGATCGTTCTTGAATTTACGGTCATCCGATTCACCTGGACGTTCAGCATCGACTACAGCCATTTCATTCTCTTCGGTGTGATCTGGATGCTTGGTGCCTGTATGATACTGATGGCAGGGCTTATTTTCCTCAGACCCGTAGTGGTTGGATTTGTAGGACTCTCCATTATTTTCCTGCAAGATCTTTTCGCTTTAGTCCCTTCCCTCGTGCCCGAATCCTCACGACCGGCATTTGGTCAGTTCTGGGAGTTCGTTTACACGTCTGGATTCGAGCCACCGGAAGGCATTACCATTCTTTACGTACTGGTGCCGTGGATCGGCGTGATGGCTGCGGGATATGGTTTTGGAGCGATACTAAAAATGGAAGAGAAAAGGCGAAAAAAAATACTCCTGACCATGGGCTCCGTTGCGACGTTGTCGTTCATCATCATGGGCACGGTCGGAATATTGAGGACCCCTGTCAACCCCGATGGTCCCCCATTCATCTTTCAGCTTTTGAATCAACGTAAGTATCCTGCCTCTCAGCTTTTTCTTTTGATGACGCTTGGCCCTTCCATGTTATTGATGCCATTCGTCGAACGGGCAAACAGTGGTCTTTCAAAAGCCATCACTATGGTCGGGCGGGTTCCGCTCTTTTATTACCTCATGCACATCCCATTGATCCATATCAGCGCCATGACTGTGAACCTGATCCGCGAAGGCAGGACGTTGCAGGAATGGTATGTCACGGCTCCTTATGTCAGATTTCCGGAAGACGGGCATCAATGGAATCTTGCACTGCTTTATCTCGTCTTTGTGATTGACGTGGTGATCCTTTATTTCCTATGTCGCTGGTATGAGCGATATAAGTTTGCAAATCGGGAGAATGCGTTTTTAAAATATATTTAAGCAGCAAAGTTGTGGCTGGGTTTCAGGATATGGAGCGGGCCAAGTCGCTAATCGCCTCTCCCAGGGGCACATTGTCCATACCTTAAAAATAGCTTCCCTGAAATGTGTAACCCTCAGGCATTTCGGAGGTATATTGCCATAGGTCAAAAACCATATAGCCATGATCAGAAGCTATTTCAAAATCGCATGGAGAAATCTCATCAAGAACAGGATCTATTCAATCATCAATATCGGTGGTCTGGCCGTCGGTATGGGTGTGGCCGTGCTGATCGGGCTCTGGGTTTACGATGAGTTGAATTATGACAAATACCATCCGAACTATGAACGTGTAGCGCAGGTGTTGCAGCACCAGACTTACAACGGAGAAGTGGGAACGCAAGAGGCCAATCCAGCCGTTCTTGCAGAGGAAATAAGAAACGTGTACGGCAGTGATTTCAAGTACGTACTTCAGGCTACATGGAACTTCGATCGCACGCTTACATACGGTGATAAGATGTTCATCAAGACCGGTATCTACATCGAGCCGGGTGTTACCGACATGCTGAGTTTGCGAATGCTTGCCGGCAATGGCGACCTTAAGGAAATGAACTCGATCCTCATTTCCGAATCGCTAGCCAAAACATATTTTGATGACGAGGATCCCCTCGGGAAGATCATTCGGATCGATAATGAGGTGGACGTGAAAGTGACCGGCGTTTACGAAGACCTTCCCCACAACACTTCATTTTACGATTTGAAGTTTATCTTGCCCTGGACTTTGTACCTCAGCCAGAATCCCTGGATCAAACAGATGAAGGACCCCTGGGATAGCAACTTCACTCGCACATTCGCAATGATCGCCGATCATGCCGACATGGAGTCGGTTTCCGCAAAGATCAGGGATGTAAAATATAATAAGGTCGCTGAAGATGACAGGCGATTCAGGCCGGTCATCTTCCTTCACCCTATGAGCAAGTGGCATTTGTATTCCGAGTTCAAAAATGGCGTCAATGTCGGTGGCCGTATCGACAATGTCTGGATGTTCTCGGTGATCGGCGCATTTGTGCTTACACTGGCCTGTATCAATTTCATGAACCTCAGTACTGCAAGGTCCGAGAAACGTGCGAAGGAAGTTGGAATAAGGAAAGCGATCGGATCGGTACGGCGACAACTTGTGGCGCAATTTTTCAGCGAGTCGATCATGATCGCTGTCGTGGCATTTGTACTGTGCATCCTTCTTGTTTTACTTGTGCTGCCGACGTTCAACACGGTTGCCGACAAACAAATTGACCTGCCGTGGCTGACTGTGGAATTCTGGCTGGCTGGTCTTGCGTTCGCGACCATGACGGGTATTTTCGCCGGATGCTATCCTGCGCTTTTCCTCTCTTCATTCAACCCGGTAAAAACATTGAAGGGCACATTCCGCGCGGGGGCGTCAGCTTCCATGCCACGCAAGGTGCTCGTCGTGCTGCAGTTCACAATCTCGACCACCCTGATCATCGGCACCATGGTCGTTTACAAACAGATCAAATTTGCACAGGCCAGGCCGATCGGATATACAAAAGACGGATTGGTGTCGGTGCCCATTACGGAAGACGTTCACAAGCACTTCGATGCCGTGCGCGATGAACTTGTAAACGCGGGCGTCATTGTCGGGATGGCTGAGTCGGGCAGTCCGACAACGGCGGTATGGAATACCAATGGTGGTTTCGATTGGGAAGGAAAAGATCCCGATCAACCCGTCGACTTTCCCAACAACGCCGTGAGTCATGACTACGGAAAAACGATAGGCTGGCAGATCACCGAGGGAAGAGACTTTTCGAGAGACTTTGCGTCCGACACTGCAGCTTTTATTCTCAACGAATCAGCGGTCGCCTTTATCGGGCTGGAAAACCCCGTGGGAAAAGTACTTCGGTGGAACGGTAAGCCTTTCACGATCATCGGTGTTGTAAAAGACCTGTTAGTACAATCACCCTATCGTCCTGTGCGCCCGGCGATGTTCCATTACTCGCCTGAGCAGCAGAATGTATTCATCATCAGGATCAATCCCACAATCGCCGCATCGGAGGCAGTGAAGAAAATAGAGGCCGTGTTCAAACGTATCAACCCGGCCTTTCCCGTACCGGTTACATTTGTCGATCAGCAATTCGACCAGAAGTTTGACAATGAAAAACGTATTGGAACGCTGTCAACATTCTTCGCGATACTGGCAATCTTTATATCGTGTCTGGGCTTATTTGGACTCGCCTCTTTCGTGGCAGAACAGCGAACCAAGGAAATCGGAATCAGAAAGGTATTGGGTGCTTCCGTAAGCAATCTCTGGAAAATGTTGTCTCAGGATTTCATTATTCTGGTGCTCGTATCGAGCTTCATTGCAGTTCCAGTTGCATACTATCTGGTTAGCAATTGGCTCGCCGATTACGAATACCGCACAGAGGTGCCCTGGTGGATCTTCGGCGCAGCGGTTGGCGGCTCGATACTGATAACACTTCTAACGGTCAGCTACCAGTCGATCAAGGCGTCGTTGATGAATCCGGTGAAGAGTTTGAGGACGGAGTAACGTGGTCAATGGGCACTAGTCAATGGTTAAATGGCCGATAGTTAATAGTCAAGGGGCAATAGTCAATGGTGATAGGACGGCTTAACACAATGCTAAATGCCGGCACCGAGGGAGTTAGGGACGAGAATTGACCAGTTGAATAAACGACTCCAGTGTCATCAGTTTATGTCGATACTCCTGCGGGTAGGAACTAACGTATTGCCTTGGGACAACGAGCGTCACGCCATACTTCGACATTTCAGATAATTGATTTTTTGAAATTCCCTGTTGAAGTGTGAACAAATGTTTTTCTTTTATCCGGTCTGCTTCATTCAGGACTTGCCGCCAACGGTCTTTACATGTGGTCTTGGATGCAAGGAAGAAAAGCCTTGAAGAGTCAAAGTAATTGTCGTGGTAGGCATCGATATCCGGGAAAATAAAATCTGGCTTCTTGTTATCTTCCGTGATGCCCTGGGACGTATAGGCGACCTTGAATATATCAAAGACCCCTTTCAGGTGATGTTCAAGCGATCTTCCTGCGCGGCTCTTTCTCCTGTTCAAAATAGTGTTCGCAAAGTCGACAAGCTCCTCTACGTTTTTGAACAACGTCTTGATTCTTTCCTCGTAACGATTTGATTCGATGGTTTTGAATAGCTCATATTCTGCATCGATCCATTTCAGAAGCTGTCCATCAGGATCGGAAAGAACGTCTTTTTCCGTAACAGAATAAGAGGTCATATAGCAATTCCTTGCCTGCATGGCCAGGGCGTCGGTAGAGGGAAAATCGACCGTCAGTGTATTGATGAATTGCCGGAAGCATTTGATGAGCCTCTCTTCGTCAGAAGGTTTAACCTGTCGTTCGATCAGCCTGTTGGTTTCACTGGCGGAAATACCGAATGCATTGAGAAATTCCTCGATGTCTTCGTCGCTGTGCAGGACAAATCCCTGATATATCGACGCACTGGCTTTCAACAGGATCAATAAGTCGCCGACATTATCCTCGCCAAGAAACGGGAAACCCTTTCCAAACCTTGTGAGGCGATATTCGTT
>CBHTUB010000241.1:0-8837 GCA_966095595.1 uncultured Chryseosolibacter sp.
AGCAATGAAAAGATGCCGGGTGATGAGCCCGGCATTTTTTATTTACGAGACTTAAGACCTCCCGCAACTACCAACTCAAAGTCCGCAGCTGCCAATCTTCTTCTCAAAAAAGAAAAACCCTTCAAGCGTCTCAAGAAGGGTTTTGCAGAAAAGTATATTATTTAGAAAGACTTATTCACATTTCAGGGAGTTCGCAGGATTCACGATGGCAGCCCTAAGGGACTTGTATCCTACAGTGACCAACGCGACCAGCATGGTGATAATAAACCCGGCCAGAAACACTATAGGTGTAAGAGATATCTTATACGCGAAATTGTCAAGCCATTTGTTCATCACATACCAGGCTAGCGGAGCTGACAAAACGAAGCCGACCAAAATCAGTTTGACATACTCTTTGGTGAACAATAGTACAATACTTTCTACCGATGCACCAAGTACCTTTCTCACACCGATCTCTTTTGTTTTTTGATTGGCCATGAACGTTGCAAGGCCGAGCAAACCAAGACATCCTATAAAAATGGCAATCGAGGTCGAGATCGTCAGGAGTACAGACCACTGTTCTTCGTTCTCGTAGAATTCGCGGATTCGTTCGTCGAGAAAATGATACTCGAAGATATGCTCCGGATAAGTTGCCTCCCACTTCGGCTTTATCTTGTCGATCACGGATTGAAATTGTTGTGGATTGACCCTTACCGAAAGTGTCAGATAGCCACGAATGCGGTTTACCAAAACTGTGGGCTCGATCGGCCGTTGCAAAGATACCGTATGAAAATTCTTCACGACCCCGACAACAGGCAACGTCTTTTGCCATACAACGATCTTTTTACCGATGATATCGCTCGGCGAATCAAATCCTGCTGATTTCACCAACTTCTCATTCACTACGAAACCGGTTGCCGTATCTCCGTCGCCAATGGATTTTCCAGCCAGTAATTCCAGCTCATAGAGATCGATGTAATTCCCGTCCACTTGCTTGACCTGGATATCGATTCGTTTGCTTTCATCTTCTCCCTCAAAATAAAAACCGGTACCCTGCACGTGGCCTGAGGACGGAGGACTGTTGGCAAGGCTGGCATTCTCCACTCCCGGCAGTCTCAGTATCTCCTCGCGAAGCGTTCTCATCTTGCTGGAGCCATCACCCTTCCTCGGATCTTCCTGCTCGGGTATCGGCAAAATTATCACCGCATCTTTTCGGAAGCCAAGCTCCTTCTTTTGAAAAAAGGCAGTCTGTTGTATAAGCACTATCGTGCCGATGATGAAGAACTGGGAGATGATAAACTGAACGACGACAAGAGCGCGGCGCAAGTTGAAGCTGGTGGAAGACTTGCTGTTGATCTGATTTTTTAGGGCCTGCGCCGGTCTGAAACCCGAGATAATGAATGAAGGATATAAGCCTGACAATAACGACACAATGACCGTTACGCCGACGATGAATATCCATAGGAAGGGATCTCCGAAGTTCATGGTAAGCTCAACGTCGAGGAACGCATTCAGAAATGTGAGCAACAGCTGGGCAATGCTAACCGAAAGGATCATCGCTGCGCTCGTTACCATCGTCGTCTCTCCGATAAATTGTGCCATCAGCTGCAGGCGCGAGCTACCCAAAGTTTTCCGAATACCAACTTCCTTAGAACGCTTGACGGCTTCGGCAGTGGCGAGGTTGATAAAATTGATACACGCAGTGATGATCAGGAAAATTGCCACTGCTGATAAGGTGAACAGTATCTGTTTGGATGCCGTGTTGTATGAAAGTGTCGAATAGTCTTCATCAAAATGCATCTGTGTCAACGGCTGCAGATTGAATGTCTCATGGTCGTAATTCTCCTTTCCGAGATACTTCTCAACGAAAGCCGGCATACGTGCTTCGATTGAGCTGGCTGATTCCCCGTCTTTCAACAGGAAGTAACATTGCTCGTCGCTCCAGATACTGCCCCACCCGTCAGCCTCACGCTGCTTCTTGATTGTTAGGTACGACAGCATCAGATCGAAAGGAAGATCGGTGTTGGCGGGTGCGTCTTCCATCACCGCTGTGACCTTATATTCTATGGTGTCGTGCTTGAGGATCTTGCCTATTGCATCGTCGGTTCCGAAGTATTTTTTAGCCAACGAAACAGAAATAATGGCTTCGGCCGGGTCGTCAAGACCTTTCTCCGCGCTTCCCGCCAGAATTTTGCGATCAAAAATCTTGAAGAACCCTGGCTCGGTAAACGTTACGCCTCTTTCTTCAGTGTATTTTTTTGGAACATCATTGTCTTCAGGTATCGTAATTTGTGTGTTCGAGCGATAACTGACGAAAATAACTTCCTCCGCCTGGCTGAAATCATTTCTGAACGCATCCGCCAAAGGCGCCGGAACACCTGCCGTCGTAAACTTGCCATTGTTACCGTCTGACTCGGTAACTACGCGGTAGATCCTGTCCTTCTTGGTGTGGTAATTATCGAAGCTCGACATATGCCGAACCAGCAGGAACAGAACAAGGCTGCACGTGATGCCCAAGGTTAGTCCCGATATATTAATGAGCGTGCTTCCCTTCTCCCGAAAGAGATTCCTGAAGGCGGTGATGAGATAATTTCTTAGCATGAAAAAAATAGCTTTGCGTTGACCTTTCAAGGCCAGTGCCAATTAAAAAACCTTGAAAATGCATTAAACGGCGTGTTCAAATCAGACTGCGGCTTAAAAAACCGTACGCCTACGTTCGATATCGGACATGAATTTAAATCAAACAATTGCTGTTAATGACACAACCACTACCTTTGCATCATGGTCCAAAACATCCTCATCATACTACTGTTCGTCGCCTCGATTGCCTATCTGGGACGGCTGGTATACAGAGCATTTCGGAGCTCGGGTGAGTGCGCAAGCGGATGTGGAAAATGCGGGGCGGTTGATTTTGGCAAGATCGAACAGCAACTGAAAGACAAGGGCATTTAAGCCCACACCTTAGTCCCTTCGGTACAATTTTTACAGATTTCTATTTCACTTCGTGATCGCAAGAGTGATGCTCTGAATGAGTTATATCGTTCACTGTGCCAGATCGCCTCGAACGAAGACTTCGTCAGGTCTCCCAGCACATGCGAGGCATCCTTATCGAAGCAACAAGGCACAACTTTCCCATCCCACGTAACGACACAGCTATGCCACATCTTCCAGCATTCGTTTAAAAGCTGATTTTTGATGGCGTATCGGCCATTGGCGTCGCGCACATATCTGGAATATTTTTCATTCTCCGGTATTAGCGGGGAGCCATTTTCATAGTCGTAGATCTGAGCAGTCTTCAACACAACCTGATCCACGCCGATCTCTTTCGCAATACGATAAACGTCCGGGATCTGGTGTTCATTCGGCTTTACAACAAGAAACTGAAAAACAACGTGAGGCGTAGCCGACTTCAGTTGCTTCTTCCACCTTACCACATTTTCAGCTGCGGTAATCACTTTCTCAAGGTCGCCACCGACGCGATACGATTCATAGGTGTCCTGCGTAGTACCGTCAATGGAGATGATGAGCCTGTCGAGGCCGCTCTCCACCGTGGCTCTTGCATTCGCATCATTCAGGTAATGGCCATTTGTCGAGGTGGCGGTATATATCGCCTTCGTACTCGCATACCTCACCATCGATAGGAATTTTGGATTGAGATACGGCTCGCCCTGAAAATAAAAAGTCAGGTAGGATAAAGTTGGTGAAAGCTGATCGATGACCGAGTTGAACAACGATTCATTCAACATTCCCGTTGGACGCGTAAAAGATCGAAGTCCGCTGGGGCATTCCGGGCAACGCAAATTACATGAGGTGGTGGGTTCGATGGAAATGCTGATCGGCATGCCTTTGATCGATGGATGTTGCCGCCATTTCGAATATTGAAAGCTACCATAGATGTCGATGGTGTTTTTGACACGACGCCACGATGCCTTCGATAGAATATTGAGTGAGTCCGAAACACTTCCGACCATGGCGCAAGATAGTCGGTAAAATCATCCTGTTAAACAGTTGAATGCTTATCTTTCGGGAATGAAGATCAGGCTTTTGATTCAATTTCTGTTCGTCTCTGCCTCTGCCGTTGCGCAGCTTTCCGACAGCGTCAGGATATCTGTAATAACGTGTGGGCCGTCACAATCGGAACTATACACCGCGTTTGGCCACAGCGCCTTTCGGGTAAATGATCCCGCGACCGGTTATGATGTGATCTACAACTATGGCGTTTTCAACTTCAGACAAAAACATTTCTATTTAAACTTTGCGAGAGGTTATCTCTACTACCAACTGGGGCTGCACGATTACCGCGATTTCGAATATCACTATATCCTCGAAAACCGTTATATCCACGAACAGGAGCTCAACCTCACGGCAGCGCAGAAGAAAAAATTGATCTCATTCCTCAACTGGAACGCCCAACCTGAAAACCAATATTATCGCTACGATTATTTCTACGACAACTGCGCAACAAAGATCCGGGACGTGATCAAACACGTTTACGGTGACTCGGTAAAGTTTGATGGCAGCTACGTTACGACCGACTACACCATCCGCGAGCTCCCGGACTTGTATCTTGAGTATCAACCATGGGGAGATCTGGGAATTGACATTTGTCTCGGATTGCCAATGGATAAAAAAGCCACTCCGCTGGAATACATGTTCCTGCCCGACTATGTAGAATCGGGCTTTGCGCACGCGACCATCGCATCGGCCAACGGCCCCATTCCGCTGGCCAAACCCGTGACGCTCATCAATGTCTCGGCACCGGAAAATCATTCAAAGGGATTATTTCAACCGCTCTATGTTTTCTCTTTCGTTTTTGCGATCGCCGCGGCATTTACGTATCGCGACTTCAGAAGACAAAAATTGACGCACGTACTGGATATAGTGTTGCTGGTTGTTTTAGGATCGATCGGATTGCTCTTGCTATTATTGTGGACAGCTACCGATCATCAGGCCGCGGCAAAAAATTTCAATCTCTTGTGGGCGATGCCAACACATTTGATTGCTGCAGTCGCGTTCATAAAACAACCGCGATGGCTGTCGAAGTACTTTCTGATCGTATTGCTGATCTCTGGTTTTACGCTGCTCGCGTGGCCACTGCTTCCGCAGAAACTTCACTACGCCCTTGTTCCCGTGGTCCTTACCATAGCAGTTAGATCCTTCGCCCAGTACAGATTGCGTGAAAAAGTATTGAAGCTAAAAACGGCATCATGATGATCCGATGCCGTCTCAATATTTACATGTGAATTGGTCTGTTCGCTGTCGCCGCAAGGCACGCTTCTTTCATCGCTTCCATGTAGGTAGGATGAGCATGCGACATTCTTGAAACATCTTCTGCCGAAGCACGGAACTCCATTGCGGTAACGGCCGAAGCGATCATGTCGGCGGCACGCGCTCCAATAATATGTACACCCAGTATTTCGTCCGTTTGCTTGTCTGCCAGCACTTTTACAAGACCATCGAGATCCATACTCGCCCTTGCACGTCCCAGCGCCTTGTAGGGAAAACTTCCGACTTTATAGGCGCGACCTGACGATTTTAGTTGCTCTTCTGTATACCCCACACTGGCAACTTCCGGCCAGGTATAAACCACCCCCGGGATCAGTAAATAATTCACGTGAGGCTTTTGCCCCGCCAACTGCTCCGCCACGTAAACACCCTCCTCCTCTGCCTTGTGCGCCAGCATAGCACCGCGAACTACATCGCCAATAGCATAGATGTTGTCAACTTTCGTTTTGAGGTGGTCATCGACAGGTATTTGACCTTTTACTGTTTCAATACCGATTTTCTCCAGGCCAAGACCTTCAGTATAGGGCCTTCTTCCAATGCTCACTAGGCAATAATCGCCTTTCAAATCGATCGTCTTTCCATCCTTTGCTTCAGCCTTTATTACAACTTCCTTGCCTTTGTTCTCAAGTGCTGTCACCTTCTGGCCGAGGTAGAAATCCATTCCAAGTTTCTTCGTCGATTTTTGAAGCTCCTTGCCCATCGTTCCGTCCATGGTTGGGATCAGGCTATCCAGGAACTCCACCACGCTTACTTTTGAACCGATCCTTGCAAACACAGAGCCCAGCTCCATGCCGATCACGCCTCCGCCAATAACAATGAGATGCTTCGGCACCTCGGTCAACTCGAGAGCTTCAGTGCTGGAGATGATTCTTTTCTTATCGAATGGCGCGAAGGGAAGCGGTGTAGGCTTTGAACCTGTAGCGATGATGATCTTTTCGCTGGTGATCGTTGTCTCCTTACCATCCTTCGCCGTGATCTTGATCGTATTCTTGTCGACAAAAGATCCGACGCCCTTGTGAACGTCGATCTTGTTCTTTTTCATTAGAAATGCAATACCATCGACATTGGCCTTCACGACCTCGCCCTTACGCTTGATCATCTGTCCGATGTTAACTTTCGGCTCAGCGATGTCTATGCCGTGTTCCCTGAAATGTTCTTTCGCATTGTGGAAATGCTCGGTAGAGTCAAGCAGCGCCTTCGAAGGTATGCAGCCTACGTTAAGGCATGTACCTCCAAGTGTATCGTATTTCTCGATGATTGCCGTTTTGAAACCGAGCTGGGCAGCACGAATGGCTGCAACATATCCGCCGGGGCCAGAGCCGATAACCGTCACGTTGTATTGCATAGTTTACTATATGTTATTCAAATGATTCGTAAGCTTCAATAATATCCAGGTAAACCCCATCGAACCCGGCGTCGATGATCTTGCGCGTATACGATTGATCATTGCCGTAAATGATCGCCTTCCATCCAGGCTCCCAGTATTTCACCACGAAGTTACCTGGCCAATCCGGATTCTCGCGATAGATCAGGTCGTCGCCCATGCTGTTCCAATAATACCGATAGTCCTCCGCTTCGCCGATGCTCATGTAGCAAATGGCCAACCTGCTTCCACCGTTGGCTTTGACGCGCAGCGACTGCACCTCGGAGGCTGTAAGCGGTTCGTTATCGTAATATAAATCAATCAGGATAAGATCGTAGTTCGTGGCTTTCACCGCATCCAGAAATTCCTGCTTCGAAGCAAAAGCAGAAGGATTGATGAGGTATAAAAAATTTTTCACGTTGCCGATCTGTGTGATGGATTGGCTGTTCTCCCCATGAATCACCGCGGGGTAATCAGGTATGTTCGACAGCTCCCGGACGTTGGCAGCAAATGACACGTAGTTCCGCTGCGCGTTCAACGTATAGGAGTCGTCCATCTTGCTCTCCGTAGAGCAATAGTCCGTGACGAGCACGGGTTTGCCGTTGTTGAGTGCGATGTCGCAAAAGTCGAGCATGAAGTCACGGTCCGCAGCGGGAGTAGCCACATCGTCATCCGTATAGCCATAGAAGAGATCCTCACGCCCTACCGCATCGATGGCCTGAATGTAGTCACTGGCCAGCGGACCGTCGGGCTCGCTGTTCACGGTCAATATCTCTTGTCCATTTTGAGGGATGATCAGAAAACCTGGCTTTTGAAGTTTTGCATATGCCGATATCTCGCGAACGAAACTTCTCATCTCGTCACGAAATTTCAGATCAGGAATTTCTCCGGATGCATCATCGTCACTACTACACGATGCGGCAGCCAACAGCAATGCCGCGGCAAAGATCCTGCGATACATCCGGCCGATCCTTCGAATCATGATCAAACTCCAAGGATCAATCTTCCGGGATCTTCAAGCATCTCCTTCACACGAACCAGGAAGCTCACCGACTCGCGCCCATCGACGATCCGGTGATCGTACGACAACGCCAGGTACATGATCGGCCTCACAACAATTTCACCGTTCTTGACAACAGGTCTTTCAACGATGTTGTGCATACCGAGGATCGCCGACTGAGGCGGATTCAGGATCGGTGTCGACAACATAGACCCGAATATTCCACCATTGGTGATGGAAAATGTTCCTCCCGTCATTTCCTCGATAGAGAGTTTTCCGTCGCGTCCCCTGGTGGCAAGGCGAACCACTTCGGCTTCAATTTGATTGAAGGTCAGCTTATCGGCGTTGCGTATCACCGGAACGACCAAACCTTTTGGTGTAGACACTGCTATTGAAACATCGCAGTAGTCGTGATAAACAATTTCATCTTTATCGATCGATGCATTCACGGCAGGGAAATCCCTGAGCGCAACACAAACAGCTTTTGTGAAGAACGACATAAAGCCGAGACCTACGCCATACTTCTCCTTGAATTGATCCTTGTATTTCGCACGAAGATCCATGACCGGCTTCATATCCACTTCATTGAAAGTGGTGAGCATCGCAGTCTCGTTCTTTACAGAGACAAGGCGCTTCGCGATGGTCTTGCGAAGGGAGGTCATCTTTTCCCTTCTTTCATTGCGTGATGAACCATCGGCGATCACCGGAGGGCCCGATGGCGCTGCCGCAGCTTTTGCCTCTGCAGGCTTTGCAGGGGCAGGTTGAGCTTTCTGCGCATCTTCTTTCGTAATACGTCCACCAACACCTGTACCCTGGACTTGATTTGCAGCAACACCTTTTTCATCGAGGATCTTTGCAGCGGCAGGGGAAGGATGTCCGGCAGCGTATGATTTATTATCTCCGGCGGCCGTTGCTGTTGGAGCTGCAGACGCAGCCTTTGTAGTACCAGCTCCCGTATCTTCAGTTATTTCAATCCTGCAGATCAATCCGCCAATAGGCAGGGTGGTTTTTTCCTGAGCCACGATCCTCAAAATACCCGTGGCCTCCGCAGGAAGCTCGAACGTAGCCTTATCAGATTCTACTTCGGCTATCACCTCGTCAATTTTTACAAGGTCGCCATCTTTTTTCAACCATGTAGAGATCGTTACCTCGGTGATCGACTCCCCTACAGCAGGCACTTTCATTTCCTTTACACCACCCGATGCCTTG
>CBHTUB010000242.1:0-8826 GCA_966095595.1 uncultured Chryseosolibacter sp.
TAACTGTATTCCTTTCTTTTGCGCGGGTCTCTGAAAAGCGTCCACCACTTCTTCGACGAATGTCACCAGGTCCGATTCGGTCACGCGGATCTGCATTTTTCCCACTTCTATCTTTCTGAAGTCCATGATCTGATTCACCAAACGCAAAAGTCTTAGTGCGTTGGTCTTGATCAGGTTATGTTCTTTTCTGAAATGACTCAGTTCCTTTTTTTCCAGTAGCTCTTCGAGAGGAGACAGTATCAGCGTGAGGGGAGTTCTAAACTCGTGTGAAATATTCGTGAAAAAGTTAAGTTTCTGCTGGTTGGCTTCTTCCGCCTGATTCGAGTACGCCATCACCTTTTCGTTGATGAGCTTCAGCTCTTTGTTTGTTCTTCTTTTGTCTATGAGCGACTTGAAAGCATATGCGCCAAGGACAATTGCTATGAACGTTGCCGCTGCAAAGAGATAATTGAGCATCCTTTCTGTCAGGTAGATGTTTCTGATCACATCCAGCTTTTTCCCCAGCCGAAGAATATCGGTGTGTTGTTCAGCGAGCTTATTTACCTGCACCTGCATGAGTTTGACGTTATTGGCGTCGATCACCATTGATTGCAGCTTTGTTTCTTTTTGAAAAGGCTCATTGTGCAATATGGAGGCTGCCATATCTATGGCCACATCTCCTCCTGTCGGATACAAAAACGATGCTTTCAATATTCCCCGATCCACATAGTCGAGTCCTTCATTCGGTCCGGGTAAACCATCAATCCCGATAAAACTGACGCCATCGGCAAGTCCAAGAGAATCGGCGATCTTGTGGGCAAGGTATGCGCCCACGTCGGTATGCGAGAAGATGACATCATAATGATTTTCGCGAATCAGCTCTATGTAACGGGGCGTGCCGTGATGCAATATCGCGCGACATGTATCCGCATGAATACCGGGATATTTACCGATCTGCGATTGAAAACCGACGTGTCTTTCAACAAAAGGATTTACGCGGGGCGTTTCGTACAATTCCAATACTCTTCCACTCCCATTTAACAGACCGTACGTATATCTGGCGACCTCCTGACCAATCAACCGGTTATCGGCTCCGATGTAAGCGGTGTACTGATCAGATTCTATCCTTCTATCCAGTAAAATGACAGGGATGCCTTTGCGGTATACGGATTCAATCACGGGTTTCAGCGGCTTCGATTCCGAGGGCGAGACGATCAACAGGTCAATACCTTCATCGACCAATTCTTCGATCTGTTGTACCTGCAAATCAGGCGTGTGATTGGCATGCCGGAACACCATCTCGATATCCTCGTGGAATAACAATTGGCGCTGCATCTCATTGTACATCGTGCGCCTCCAGTTATCATTGATTGTCGGCTGTGAAACCCCGACTTTAAATTTCTTCTTATCGGTGGACTCGCAGGACAGTAATGTAATGCAAAACAGTATTAAAAATATTATTCTTGACGAGTTCATCATCTGAATAGGTCGACAATGACGAATATAAGTTAATCCCTTAATCCCGTGGAGACATTCTGCCGGATTCTACGCAAGTTTTTTACAGGGTCAGCCATTAGTTTTCGAGTGACGGTTAACATCACCTCAATTCCAAACCACCGTGGCGACGGCTTTTCCTGGAATCGAATAGTTGAATTGTCTTTCGCCCTGCTTTATGGTCACTGTTTTCGTGTCTGCCCCCGAATTCGCAAGCACGATTACCTTGGATCCGTCGGAATTCATAAACGCCACAAATTCCAGCTGTGAAATATAGGTCGAAGCAGATGACCCGATCCGGAAGGCGCCCGGCCGCACGAATTTGGACATATGACCAATGGCGTAATATTCCACGTTTTTCGTGACTGCACCGGATGTGTTATCGATGGTAACTACTCCTCTGGTAATTTCATCTCCACTGTTGTTGGGTCCGCTATCCTGGTCCAGCGCCAGGTTCCAGAGCAAAGCATTCTTCGACCAGTTTTTGGTAGTGCCTATGAAAATATTGTTCATATTCCATAGCAAATTCACGCTGAAGTCCGTTGCCCAATCCCCACCGCCGATTTCCGTGAAATAAAGACCTTTGTCGGGATGTGCATTATGAACAATGCTCATTGCGCCAACGTCTCCCCCATAAGCGTGGAACGCCGAGCCCGCAACATATTGGCTCACTTCAGCATTGTCTAAAATAGAGATGGGATAATCGGTATTGTCCCAGTTGTGATCGTAAATAATGATTTTCGTTTTTATTCCCTCGGCCTGAAATAACGGCCCCACATAATCTTTAATAAAAACAAGCTGTTCTTCGGCCGTCATTTTCATGCAGGGATAAGGCGCCGCATTATACAAAGGCTCATTTTGAAGCGTAACAGCGTCAATTGCGATGCCGTGCTGCTCATAGGCCCTCAGATATTCAACAAAGTACCTGGCATACACATCATATGCTTCCGGTTTTAAGGTTCCGCCTTTCAGATTGGCATTGGTTTTCATCCACGCCGGCGGACTCCACGACGAGCCCAAAATTTTTATATCCGGAGCAATTTGTAAGATCTCTTTAAAGACCGGCACCACATCTTCCTCGTCGGTAGCGATCGAGAAATGATCCAGATTAAAATCTGTTTCGCCGGAAGGCATGTCATCGTAAGTAAAGGCAACGGGTGAAAAATCTGACGCGCCGATGCTCATCCGCAAGTACGATATGCCGATGCCAGATTCCACATCAAACAAATCGTTCAGCAGCGTGCCGCGTTCAGTGGCAGTCAGCTTCCTGTTCATGAGATAGGCAGAAGAGCCTGTCAACGCAGCCCCGAAACCTTCAATTTCCTGCATGAGCGCGGTCGAGTCGATTGTAATGACAGGCAGCGACGTCGACTTGATACCTGTAATGGAAGCTGCCTTTTGCTGCCCCAACAACACAGACTGGTCTCCCATCGTTAGCCACACATCGGCTTCGCCTTTTAGGGCATCGGAAGGTAGCGGGTTTTGGTCAGAGCCGTCGTCTCCCGAACAACTCAGAAGAACTGATACCGAAATCAAAAAAAGTAGTAGTCCTGTCTCAAATCTCTCCTTCACGTTCCTGGACAGAGTGGCCGATAGAATACGTCTGGTCATTAATTGAATTTTAACCCCAAGCTATTTTGAAGTTGTTTTTACATATTTCGACCCTGTATCATTTTTTTTCTGATTTGAGAACTTCGCCCCTGATGCATTTCTGACGAACATTCTCGTGGCTTAAAAAGGCGCACGAAGCGGGAATAAAGCCCTCTGCCTTTCATTTCTGTATCAACCTTTCCAGTCCTGTACTGTTTGGGGTCTCCCGGGCCCTAAAATGGTGTAGTATTAAGATCGCCCGTTTGACCATGGCGAAAGTTAAAATGTCTGTTAACGGCCTTTGTCAGGACGGGTATTTGGGCTGGTTACTGAAGGCGCAACGGTCATCAGCGCACCCGTCAAGGCCAGCGTTCCTGATGATCGTTAATAGTTTAAGGTAGATCTAAGAGAAACCCTGAATTTCAGATTCCGGGAAATCACTGATTCATCGGATTGATGAAACCGGCAATTTGCAGTTGTAATAAAACCTGCAAGTCATGAAAAATTTCACGCTTCTTATTGTGATCTGCCTCGTTCTGACGATTCATGCACAGGCACAGCCGAAAGGCACATCCCTGGTGATCATCGATCCGTCCTTACCCTCGTTAGACATATTGTTGAGCCAAATCCATCCCGATAGCAAAGTAATTTACCTCGACCGGACCGAAAATCCTCTCGCTTCCATTTCGCGAATATTAAAAGCTCATGCACCTGTTTGCGCATTGCATATTTTATCGGAGGGCAACGCAGGTGTTTTGTCGTTATCCGGTATGCCTATCACGTCAGCCACGTTGAATGAATCTTCGCATCTGCTTGAAAATTGGAGAGATTATTTCATCAATCACGGCGATATTCTTTTGTATGGTTGTGAAGTGGCAAAGGGAGAAGTCGGAATGAGGTTTGTACAAAATATGGCCGTGCTTACCGGGTTAGACATTGCTGCCTCTGACGATCCAACCGGTTCATGGCGAAAAAACGGGGACTGGTATCTGGAATTCAAATCCGGCACAATAGAAACCCGCCTCGTTGTCGCGAGGGGGATCATCGAGCAATATCCCACTATACTAAATATCAGGAGCAGTTCAAAGAATTTGCCGGCAGCGAAGAAGAAACGGAAGGAAAAGTAGAGCGTTGCCGTAAACGTTATGAAAAGGCTTCAATATTCCGATGCTCACTTTTTTGAGCGTCCACTTGCCGGATAATCATACCAATGCCGTGCAAATAACTAATACGCTCATCTGCTCATTGTCCCGGATGTCTCTTTCATTTTTCCGTTAACCTTGTCATCAATTAATACTTTAAAATTTTTAACAATGGGATTGAAAGAGAAACAAGCACTAGCCGGACTCGATTTCGGGTGGGCAGTAAACAGGATCAAGGAATACACTGGGTCGGATATCAAATTCGAACCGGACAGCGCCACCTTCGACGACATCGAAGCCATTTACATGATCGTTAACCAGGGTGCTGACTATATGGCCAATGCCATCGCTTCAGTCTGTGGTGATGCCATCGGTAAGGAAGCCTTTAATGCGAAGGGGTTTAAAACGGTTTCGCTGATCAATCACAAGGAAAAAGGAAAAGCAAAGATCGCCTTCAATGGATCTACCCTCGAGCTGCACGGCACCTGGGGAGAAGCTGATCGCCAATATCTCAGCGCCGGCGACATCCAGAAACAACTTGAAAATATGTTATAAAACGTAGTGGCAATCGCTAGCCGTTACACTATTCGTCGACGCAACTGATGCAAACTCTATGATGACAGAAGCGGGATTGATCAACTTTTCAACACAGGAACCACGTGAGCTGTTGTTCGAATTGTACAGGATGAGACAGCGTATCATCCTCGGAGAAAAGCTCGAACTTCCATTGATCACGCTGCTGCTGTGGCCCGAAGGCAAAGAGGTGAGCGGGTTTCTGCTGGATATGAAATCGGAGAAGAACGATCACCATATTCTCATGCAGCCTGGTGGAGACCATGGCAGTCATGACCTTTTCTATTCATACTTAAGCGCCGTCAGAAGCGTGAAGTTACATGATGCCGTTCACTATGAGCACATTCTGACAGAGGTGTCAGTAACCACAAAACTTAACCGGGAGCCGCAAACAAGCCGGATGGAGGTGCGCAGGATCCTGACGGAAGAAGCAAACTCTGTTTCCGAAAAAGTTGGAACACCGATCACGTTTCAAATGACCACCGAGCTTCCTGAAGATGCGCTGCGGCTTTTTATCATTTCCAATCTCATCGTGGACGTATCGATGTGCCTGAAGCGAATCGCCTCTGATGAGATCGGTGCAGGAGCCATTCGCGACGCATTCGGGGAAGTGAAATTCACACAAATTGCGAACGAATTCCGATGCGAGGTAAAGGACCTGACCCTTCTGGTTAGCGGAAGTTTTGAGCAAAGTTTCACAACTACAAATGGCCGTAACACGCTGCGAAAGATGTTGATGGAATTACTTTGATCCGAATTTATCCTTAACTGGTTGGCGAAACCGGTAAAAAAGATTCGATATGGATTCTCCGGTCTATATCGCCCCGCCCTGGCTATAGCTTTGGCGGGCTTTTTATTTTACGCCGTTCAAGCGAAATCATCAGGAAAAAGACCCATGAGACTATATTAATTACGGCTTGTTATCCTTCTCACTTGACCTTGCAGCATAGGCCACGTAAAATGTCTGAATCTTAAGTTATATCATTAAACCTGCTATTTTTTTTCAAATCCCCGGCCACATTGAAATAGATTTCAGGATCCAGGACAACTTTCTTCTAAATTTTTCCGGGGAACTCCAGATATAATTTTACCGCACTCTGTTTTAACAACAAGCAGGAGTGTGACGAAGAATACGTAAATTTCTTTATTGCTGAGTCCTTTCAGGATTGAAGAAAATACAGCAGCTTACAGGATTTGTTGCGAACTCTGCCTCTGAGGTACTGGAGGGTAATTTGGAATGAAGCAGAACATCTATCTGATTGAAATGGCTATACCTAAACTGACCGGCATATTACTGATCCACATGCTGGCAAGTTTTTCGGCATTGGCCCAGATCAGTTTTCCTGTTACTGACATTGCTTTCTTCGGCGACACGACCGACCAACTTCCGTTTGACACGGTCAGCTCACAAAACTTTCAACAGCGCTTCACGTCCCTGAAACAATTCGAGCATAATCCTACGGTTTGGATGAAGATCGCTATCCCATCGGATGCGCCTTCCGGGGAATATTGTGTGCGCCTCATTACAAGCTATCACGAATTGTATTACCATACCGATGGCGGATGGAAAATGCAGAAGAACGGGTCATTCGTTGGCCCCGCAGAACGTTCTGTTCCACTCCACCCCTTTTATGTATGCCTTACGCACTCGACCGGTGACTCGGTAATTTTTGTCAAGGTACCCAATGGACAGGAGCTCGAAGGGCAGCTTGCACCATTAACGCTGGTATCCAAAAAGCAAGTTGAGTCGACTGTCCAAAACACGGTGAACGTTTCGTTCCTGATCATGGGAAGTATGATGGTTTTCATGCTTTGCGGCTTCGCGTTCTTCTTCATCCTGAGAGACTGGAGCTTTCTTCTTTTTGCAATGTTTCTATTCTTTTTCTATGTGATGATGAACAGGTTCGTTTTAAGTGCATTGTTCGGCGACCTGTTTCCCGTATTGCTGATGAATGAAGAGGTTGGCCAGCTTTACTTCGTGATGGGCCCGCTGTCCTTGCTGTTGTTCTCGCGGTCATTCTTTCAGATCGGCCGGCAATCCGTCTTCTGGCGCCGGATGTTTGGTGCGATGATCATCCTGGCAATTCCTTGTGTGGTGACGATATCCTACGGGGATGAGCTTAATTCATTGCTCATCCTGTTCTACAATGTAATGGTCGCTACACTGGTCTGTGTTTATGCAGCAATTGCTTATTATAAATTTCAGTTCAAACCAGCACGCTACTTCCTGATCGGGTCTCTGGTTCCCATGGCTGTGATCGTGCTGATCGTACTTGATTTTTTTCACGTGTTCCGGGTTGCGGACCTCGAGCTGATCTCCAGTGCTTCGGTGCTGCTGCTGAGCTTTATCCTGGGAGTTGGTGTTGTACAGCGCTTCCGTCAGGTGAATATCGAGCTGTTGAACGTAACACTGGCCAAGATGAACAAGGAGCACGAGGCTGAACTTTTCAAATTACGAAACTCCGAGCTGGTCAGTTACAACACTATCATAGAGAATCAGAAAAAACAAATTGAGGGTCAGGCAAGAAAGCTGGAGGAATCGAATGGGAACAAGGATATGCTGTTGTCCATTCTCGCGCACGATCTGCGGGGTCCGGTGGGCAATCTTCAATCGATCCTCACGTTGCTCAGCGACAAACTACTGACACCCGATGAATTCCATGCACTGTCGGACCGATTGAAGAAAGATGTTGAAGGAACCTATAACATGCTCGACGACGTACTGCGCTGGGTAAAGACTCAGCAGGAAGGTATTCAGCCGCGACCTGTCGACTTCGACATCCATGAGCTTTTGAAAGAAGCGGTAGAACTGGCGACGGTACAGTCCAAGACCAAGGGAATTATTTTCGAGATCAGGCAGCGGGAGAGCGTGCGTGTGCATGCAGATCGCGACCAGGTGCATATCATTCTTCGGAATCTCTTAAGCAACGCGAGCAAGTTTGCGCCGGCAGGCACCAAAGTATGCGTCAATGCCTTGCCTGAAAACGGCGTTGTAAAGGTCAGCATCAGGGATCAGGGCATCGGCATCAGTCCCGAGATCGTTGAAAAGATCACGCAGGGCAAAAAGATCATGAGCACCCGCGGCACGGCCGGCGAGAAAGGCACGGGCCTCGGCTTGCTGCTGTGCAAGGAATTCATTCAGCAGAACGGCGGCAGCCTTTCTCTCGAAAGCCAGATCAATAAAGGCACAACTATTTCGTTCTCGCTGCCCAGGGCGTAGTGTTTTGCCATGCATCCGAAAGTTTATTGAGTTTGATACCTGCGTGAACCCTGCACGGCTGTCATTTTGCCGATAATCGTTTCAGCTACCAGCAGATTGGGGTACAAAACGTGCAGGCGAGTTTTCTGACGCTTGCTGATCAGCAGCATGTTTAGAAAAAAAGCGAGACCGACTCCTGCGAGGTAGAACATGAAAGTAAAGGTATAAGGAAGTTATCGGTCCCGCGAAACGAAATCTGTGTATCAAAAAAATATATATTTTCCAATCATTCATGAAACATCTGTTATTCAAGCATATCCCTCGCATCACCCTGTGATGCACTCACAGGCCTTACGTCCGCCCCCAACTCATTTGGATGTTTACGCCGAGCCACAGACATGGAAGCGTGATCGCGGCCAGCGTATAGGCATAGGCGCCCAGCATGTAGAACTCGCCGTGCGCGAAATTGACGATCTTCAGGATGCCGAAAATCAGCGATAGCCCGACCGCCATCAGGGCGTAGAACACGCCGATGATCAGGCCGTTGATCAGCAGGTCGAGGGTGAGCATGGCAGGGCGACGCCGGGCAAGCCGGCCGCGGGGGACGATCCTCCGCGGCCGTGACGCCGATCAGCGAGGCTTCAACAGCTTGGACACGTCCAGCGGCTGGCCCGGATCCTGCACCAGCTTGGTGTCCTTGATCGCCTGCTTCACCTCGGTCACCTGGAAGGTGACGTAGGGAATCTCGATCCACTGGTGGTGCTTGTAGCCGCCCTTCTCGGTCGAGAAGGTGACCTCGCCGCGGGTGCCCGACCATTTCAGGTTTTCCATCGCCTTGATGACGGCGTC
>CBHTUB010000243.1:0-8818 GCA_966095595.1 uncultured Chryseosolibacter sp.
CTTCTGCATTTCCAACGTTCCGCTTGAGTTGACCTTGATCAATAAGAGTCGGGTCGCCTCGTTGCTGTTAATGCTGTCTCCTACAATCAGGTAACCGCCATCCGATGATTGAATGAAAGAAGCCGCCGTGTATCCGCCGACAAGTCCTTCCGGAATACAACTCTCCGCATTGTCAGCACAATTAGAGCCCTTGTATTCATTAAACTCGGGATACATCTTCTGCCAGAGCTGGTTTCCATACATGTCGGTCTGAATAAGCTGGATCTGGTAGATAAAATGACCAAAGTTGTCGGTAGCGGTCTCAACCGTACTCAGGAGGGCATAGCCGGGTGTTTGCGAGATGGGGTCTGCCGTTTCTATTGCCAGGTGTGCGGTATGACTGCTTTCGCTGCCAAAGTATCTTATAAAAGTTTGCTCGTTTGCAATGTCGACATCCATTTCGGTTTTACACCCCAACGCCAGTAGTCCTAATAGATATGGTAAAACTTTTCTCATGCTCCGACTTATTTAATGAGTTTAATAGGTTTGAAGATGGGGATGATCAACCCCAGGTTACCAGAAACCAGACTGACTTTCATGTCATTGTCCCGATACTGATAATCGAACAGCAGATCCCGGTTCGATTCCGTCATTTTATTTCTGTTATCGGCGTTAACGACATTCATCAGGCCATATTGGAAACGAATGTCACCGACGAGATAAAAGCCGCCAAGCTTCAATCTTGCTCCGGCACCGGCGATAACCGACACGGCCAGCGCACGGTAGTTGTCTGTATTGTCAATTGTCCCGGAAACTGAGAACTGAGATTGCTCGACATTGTTCTGTCCGGAGAATGACGACCCGAGCAAATAGCTCACGGAAGGCCCTGCAAAAACGAGCGGGACCAGTGTCTTGTTCTTGTCGTCGTAGTTTTCACCCATTTTTACAAGCTTGTATTGAACGAGACCGTTCAATTGCAGATTGGTGTATGTGATGGTGTGATTCTGAAATGCATTCATCTGTTCGAAGTTAACCGTATAAACAGTGGTGTTCTCGTAGTTGATCGACGAGATCATGAACGCGAGCTCGGGAGCAATGACAAATTTTTTGAATTTGCCTTTCAAATCCTTCTCGAATACCAATGCTCCCTGAAAGCCAAGGGTAGGTTTATACTCACCGTTGCCGGCGGCCTCTGCAGAAACATAGTGGGTTTTGAGGGTGTTAACATAGGATTGATTTATTCCTCCGCGCACACCCATGCGGAAAAGAGGATCACTTCTGAACTTCCTGTAGAGATTTTTGAACTCTATCGGATCTGCCGGACTCAGGCTGAAAAATTTGTTGGTGTTCAGCAACTTGATCATGGCATCGTCAGCTTTTTCAGGCTCCTCGATGTAGATATAAGTAAGGATAAGGATCTTGTATGCCTCTACCTTTTCATTATCGCTGAACTTGTCAGGATCGTTCAGCGGTCCTTCCAAAATGGTCGGAAGTTCATGCAGACGCCCCTGATCATAGATGCTTCGGGCAGATCTCAATATCTGGGCACCGGTCTGCTGCGTTTGTTGCCCATAACAGACGGATGCACAAATTATCAATAAGAGAAATCCATAGAGTTTCTTCATGCGCTACAATTTACGGTCAGCTCCTGTTTACTTTTTCTTCTCGATACAAGTGTCCTCTCTGTCCACATCCTCGTCCACAAACATGTTCCACTCGTCTTCAGTCATATTACGTGAGACTTTACCACAGAGCAATCCAGCCATCGTTTCGATCTTTGTCGGCCATGCGTGAATCGTTTCCTTGGATTTTTCGTCATTACTGTTCATACCTGCGAGGAGTTGTTCATCGTCGGCGGTAAATACTGCTGCGCGAACCCAATCGGTGTGATCGTGCAAGACGATCGGCTGGTTGTTGGGCTTCGCAAGGTTCCACAGGCGGACTGTTCTGTCACTGCTGGCGGTGGCCATAAAGGTTCCCGCATTATTGAACACAATATGCTCGATCGCGGCTTTGTGACCCGGAAACACGCGGGGTGCTGCGGTCAGGTTGTCCATGACAAGTTTTCTAAGGCGGCCTTGCATATCACCGAACATTAATTGTTTACCATCGCGTGAGAATGCAACGGAAGTCAAAGTGCCCGGTAGTTTTGTGTTATTGGAAGTAACCTCCGGGTTCTTATAGATGATCTTCTGTGCGTAGCTGTTTTTCAAATCCCACAAATAGAGATTGCCATCATGGCCTGCTCCTGCGAGCAGCTTGCCATCCGGGCTAAGTGCCAGAGATGTGATCTTCTCTTTTGATACGATAACCTCCCTGGCTGTCCCACCAGTCATGTCTGCATACTTGATAGACTGACCCGCGTTGTCTCTTGAGAAGAAGCCTTTGTTATCCGGCGTGATCGTGATATTATCTACCTCGTGTACAAAACCTGTAACTTTAATTGGTGCGCCGCTGCCCTTTACATCGTAGATCTCTACGAAGTTCTCCTGCGATCCGCCAAAAGCGTTACCTGCAGCTACAAGCTTGGATCCATCCGGACTGATGTCAACTGAATACACCTGGAAAACAGCGTGTCTTGCGTCGACGATAGTTTCATATTTCCACTGGCTTCCGCGGTATCTCCACTTGAGAAGTCTTCCGTCCGTTCCTCCTGAGTAGATGGTCTCGGACTTCGGATCGCACACCAACGCGCGGCAAGCGCCCTGATCGTGCCCTTCGAGGTTGTTGGTCAGGGGATCTTCCCATGCCTTAAGCGCAAAGAACAATCCGTTGTAGATATCGTCATCGTAAGGTTCTCCCTTGTATTGCTTGTTGAACTGATAAGCTTGCTGGGCCATGAGCGCCTGCAGTTCCTTGTCAGGGTTAACCTGCGACTTGATCGCCACCGCTTTTGCAAGCGCGACATAACGACGCGAAATGGCATCTCTCTGGGCTCTTTCGGCAGCCTCCCTTTGTTTGATCGCTTCCTTCTCGTTTTCTTTTGCAACGGCCTCCGCTCTTACCGCTTTCTCCCTTTCAAGATTAGCACGCTCTTCGTTTTTCTTGGCAAGCTCAGCGTTGGCGATTGCTTCTGCTTTTGCCTTCTCGGCCAGATTTCTTTGTTCTTCAGCCAGGGCCTGTTGCTTTCTTGCTTCTTCGGCGGCTTCTTTCGCTTTAACCTCGTTTTGAACCGCGAGTTTACGCTGCTCTTCAGTTTGCGCCTGAGCCAACAAGGCCGCATCTTTCGCTTTATCCGCCTGGCTCTTTTGAATGAACGCGAACACCAGGAAGATCAAAGACACAACGGTCGCAGTACCCAACACGATGGCTGTAACCCTCGCTCTCTGGAGCTTCCGCTTTTGTTCGAGTTCCTTGATCCTTTGTTCGGTTTCCCATTCCTTCTTCGAATATTCGAGGAAGATCATGGTGCGCTCGAACGCTGGATTATATCGCTGACCCCAAACGAGGGTCGGCTTGTGCTTTGCCTGCCAGTTCAATGCAAGCTGGAGATCCGGTGGTCTCCAAAGACCTGCTTTTCCTACCTGGTGCATAGAGGCGGCTTCCGCCAGACGCGTATACATCTGCACGGCTTCTGCTTCGTCGTCTACCCAGTTCTTCAAACGAACCCAGATCCTCATCAAGCTTTCGTGAGAGATATCGATGATGGACTTGGACCTGAGCTGAATGCCATATGCAGGTGTTATAAGCGACCTGCCTGGCTCGCGGAATTTCTCTACAACGGCGATAACGTCCTCTTCGGAAACGTCGGCGATCGCTGCAATTTCATTTAGCTTGGTTGGCCGGCGGATACCGAAGTTCTCGCCGCGCTTTTCGGTGATGGCCTTGAAAAGCGCTTCACATATCCGTTTTTGATCTTCGTTTAGTTCATCGAATGCTTCATTGGCGTGCATTGACAACGCTTCCGCCATGGTACCGATCGCCTCATAATGCTTGAGGTCAAGCGGTTCATCGTCATAGTCCTTGTAGGTTGCCCAGTAGCTCCACGTACGCATCAATGCGTGTTGAAGGATCGGGAGCTGATCTGGATTATCGCCAAGGTCGTTCAATAGTTGCTGCGTGAGGCGGGGGGCGATCTTTGCGCCACCTACTGCCACGGGACCTTCAATCGCACGGCGCTTTTGTTCACGTGTCAACTGAGGGATCAGGTAGTGGCTATCGTTTATCTTTCTTGTAAGGTCCGGGAATTGCGCACAATCACCGATAAAGTCGGAACGCATGGTGATGGCGACATAGATCGGAGCATCCGGATAATTAGATGCCTCGATCAGCAGGTTGACGAAAGCCAATGTTTCGTTAACGGAGTTTGGATCGAGACTATCCTTAAAACGGAAAAGTTCTTCGAACTGATCGACGAGCACCAGGTAGTTTACATCGGCATTCTTGCGGGTTTGCTCGATCGCTTCCACAAGACCGAGCGAACTGCTTCGGAGCAATGTCGCGAAGATCGTTCTCTTGATCTTTTTCTCGTCAGCGTCAGCAGCAATGTATTCCGGGTTGTTCTTTAGCAGCGCTTCAGCCAGGTTTTCAATCGGGCCACCGCCAGGTCTCGTCACGACAACTTCCCAGTTGGGGCTGGCGTCGGTAAGGAAACCACCATAGAGGATCGGCATCACACCGCAGTAGATGAAAGACGATTTACCACTACCGCTGGGTCCGATTACACCGATGAAACGGTTCTTTGAAAGTTTCAGGAGAACCTCGTCGCTTTGTCCTTCACGTCCGAAGAACAGGTGACTTTCTTCAATGTTAAATGGCCTCAATCCCGGGAAGGGGTTGGGGATGGTGAGTACTTGTTGATCGATGGCCTGACTCATGGCTTAAGCGTTAAATTCCTGTAATAGAGACTTGAGAGATTCGAGGGTGCGATTTGGATCGCTTTCGATAACACGCAGGTTCTGGCTTTTGAAGCTTTCGGCATTCATTTTTGAACCTGGTGTGGTAACAATGGCTTTTCCTAAAATAGGCTTTTTCCTTCCGAAGCCTGGTGCTTTCAGAAGGTCAAGGGCTTTCATTCTTACCCACTGCTCGTTTACTTTCCCTTTATAGATAATGGCAGCATCAAAATTCCTTAAGTTATCGATGTGCTTTTTTCTCAGATCGAGGAGCTCGCCTTCGAACTCCGGCAGCAATACCTTGAATCCGGATTTTTCAATCGCTTCCTTCAATGGTTGTATATCGGAATCATCTACTCTGTCGTGCATGAGGTAGACTGACCTTCCGGAGGTGTCTTCGAGTAGTACTTTTCTGTCGGCGTGCGCATCCACCAGTTCTTCGCGCATGATGTTCTTGAAGTCTTCGAGCGGTGTCTGGAGGATTTCCGCGCCTTCCTGTGCTTCGACATCGCGCTTGATATTCTCGATGAATCCTTTCTGCCGTTCGCTGGCGTTTGTGAGGTTGGGAGATATCCAGATGAGTCGCATGAAATCTTCGCGTGCCTCGCGTGCACGGATGCTGCGCTCGGCTGAAAGCTTGCTCTGAATGTCTACAACAGAACGATCCGTACCTTCAGGGATCTCCCCGTAGGCGCTTCCGATCAGGTGGATCGACAGATTGCTTTCGTCAAGATCGCGCCTTACTACCTTTTCGAGCTCACTGAAAGTTCCGGGAAGTGTTTGATTTGGAAGGACGATATATCCGTGACGTTGCAACTCACGTTTAATGATGTTTCTCTGAACGGAAAGATCGTGACCTGTTTCCGCAAGGTAGATGATCTTTCTCTTATAGGTATTCTTGCCTTCTGCTTTCGCACCGTGGTTCTTGATCCAGATCAGCGAATCGAAGATGTCGTAGGCAAGATCCACCATTTTCATCCAGTACTGGCGTTCTGCATCAGTGCTGAAATAGTCTGTATATTCACGTATCTCGCCCGAATCAGGATCGAGTTGGAACATATCGTACCCCAGCAAATCGCGGAGACGCGGAGGTTGTTCCTGCAGGGAGAGCGGTGTTTTGAAAACCTTAAAGACACGGCTGTGGAGGCGGTCATTATTCTGGTTTGCCTTGCAAAAGGCCTCTACAACATCCAGACACTGGCCGGACTCGATAAAATCTTTGGAGAGGATGCTGACCATCACGCCAACGTTCTGCATGTTGGGCGCTGTTATTGCATCATATTCAGCCTTTAAAAGTATTTTCGACTTTTCACCAAGAACCTGATTAAGCATCAACTCAAGGAATTTCTTGAATTGAGAGACCCATCCCAGTTCATTCTTATTTGCATTGTTATCCTTATCAGCAAATACAATCAATACGTCGATATCAAATGCCATGTGGGGTTTTGGTTTAAGTTTTTATTATGCGCTCACCTGCGTCCTTTGTTCTGTTATATTCCTGATCAGTCCCTGCACGAGTTCATGGTGGTTAGCCATTACGAAATAGAAGTCCATCATCTCGATCTTAAAGACGACGGCTCGTTCAGTAGCGATCAGGTTATTGGCTCTTGTCGGCTCTCCCTCCTGGAACAAGTCTCCGTATACGTCACTTTTTTTCAGAAGGGTGATAACGTCATTATCATTTTTTAGTTGCACGGCTCCGTGCCCAACGATAAAAATGGGGTTGTTGAAGCCATCGTTCTGAAACTTGAGTGTCTCACCCGGCAACAGGTCAATTGCATGAATCTTATCGGAAAGATCGGCGAGGATCGATCCCTGAATGTTTTTGAACACCGGTACAGTTTTCAGGAACATGACGGTCTCGATACCCAGGAAGAATCCATCATCCAATCCGTCGAGCAACTGGTTGTTCTCGATGGAGTTGTCGAGGAATTTTTTGTCTTTCTGAGGGAGCCTGTCACGGACACCATAGAAGGCTTTTTGGTCCTTATTATAGATCACCCACGCAGCGGTTTCCTGCAGCAAACGGTCATTGTTGAAGACCTGGGCTACAAGGCCACGGCTAATCCTGAAGTCCGGAATGTACGCAGCCATGTGAGCAGCACAGGCTTTCGTCCAACGGTTGTTCAGGTTGAAGTCTCTGTTGAGAATATAATTGATTACCTGGATCGGGTTATAGCTTTCACGTGGGAAGTGGAGTTGCAGCTCCGCGAGCTTTTGATCCACCGGGGTATCGTCGAGCAGCGGGAAGAGTTTTGGCTTCAACGACTGGTCAACGAACAGGTCAAGCAACTCCATGGCAAACGTGATGTTGTCCGGGTCACCTGACTGAAGGTTTTCGCGAACCAGCTGCACCGACTTCGGATCGTAAAGTATCGACAACAGGATACCGATATGCTCGTAGTTTTCTTCGACTTCATCCTTGAGCGATTCGCGGAGGAAGTAATAATCTTTCTCGTCGGGAAGCTCGTTCAATGCGGCGAGATTCCACATGGTTTTACTGATCTCTGTATCCAGCAGCGACATCACATCCCTGGCCTCCCGGCCGGTAGCCTGATAGTTCACATATCGGAGTGAATAGAGGATCTGCTTTACGATACGTTTATCAGGAAAGTCGGCTTTCTTCCATAGCAGTTCGAGTGCGTGCGGACCGCCGATGCGTCCCATGATCTGAACAATACGGAGCATCACCAGATCTGTCTGGCCGGATTTGTGGAACGCGGCTTCGAGCGTTGGCAATACCGATTCTCCCGCTTCCTTCAGGGCAGCAGCTGCCTGGTGTCCATAGGTGGGGGAGGACAACATTTCGATAAGGATCGGCCAGGTCTCCTGGCGTTTTACCTTCCGTGCAGTCATCAGGGCTTCGAATCTTACCTTCGGATCAACGTCGCGAAGCAATTCGAGGAGAATGAATATCGTGCGATGGCTTGTCAGTTGTCGGAGAAGCTTTGCTGCCAGGATCCGGTCGTTTTGCTTGATGGACTTGCTCAGCTTCATGAGGTTGTCCACAGAGATCGACAACAGATCGCTGTCTTCTGCGTGGAGGGCAGCTTCTTTTGCCAGGGCTTTGATGTCGGTCCTCGTTCCGTCTTTTTCAATGCCGAGGGCGGTTATTTTTTCTTCGGCGAACTTCCGGAGCTTTTTATTGTCACTGGCGGTAAGGCGGATCACTGCGTTTTCAAACAGTGTGGGCTCGAGCTTTTCCATCAGTTTCAAACCGTAGATGACCTTTTCCTCCATGGTGCTAGTTACTTCTTTTTCAAGCAAGCTGTTCACGGTGTACTCTGTCATCACGGAGCTAGATCCTTCCTTATTCTCTACCAATGCCTGCTGCAGGGTTTGCCTGTAGCTTTTGTGCATATTATTGGTAGAAAAATACCAGATGATAAATGTCGGAATTGTAAACGCTGTCAGGTAGATAAGGTCGGACAGTTGTGACTTCGAGATAAGGATGATGAGACCTGCGGCAACGATGTTGGCGAACGCCGTAACGATACCTTCAATTTTTGTTTGAACGTCAAGGCGAATATTGGCCTGGATCGGGAGCAGGTACATCTTAAATGTAGGACTGTCTACGGCTTCCTTAAGCGAACGAATGAAGAGCTTGCTCATGGCGATGGCCATGAAATAAACCATAAACAGTTCACTTCCTGCACTATATCCAAGGGTAAGTCCGATGATAAGCGCACCAACTGTTACAACACCTAAAAATATAGGGTTGAGTAATAGTGTCACCCGCATACCGTATTGGCTATTGATCCTGTCCGTAGCAAATACGTCGAGCAAGAATGTGAAGATCACCAGGGTTCCTTCGAACAGCGAGAGGAAGGTTGGCAGTTGCTGTTCACTTCCTTTATAATAGGATGTTACGCCATTCAAAAATGAGTAGTCGATAAAGTTGATGGCCACCATCGAAAAGATGATGAACAGCGACATATATCGGATGTAGCGGTTTTTGAAGAAGTCGAGAATTTCGAGCTTGCGGTATTGCTTTTTCTCTGGCT
>CBHTUB010000244.1:0-8809 GCA_966095595.1 uncultured Chryseosolibacter sp.
AAGATCAAAATTGATTTTCTCTGTTTGGCTTTACGTTGTGTTAACGTTAGCCTCTTTGGGTCTCATGATTGTGCTATGAAAGTGTAGACAATCTACTTTACCTCGGAAGAACATATGAAAATAACTTTTGCAATGGTGAATGGCCCAAGCGGTTAGAAGGAATGAAAATAATTAACAAATTAAGGTTGGACAGTACAGGTGGGAGCGCCAAAAATATTTGGTTGTCGTTTTTGGCTGTCCTGGTTTTGGTATTTGTGAACTACAGAGCACTTGTGATGCCGCTGTGGTTGATCACTATGCTGTCAATTCTTTTAGTTGTCTTTTCATTGATATCCCTTGTTGCATTTATCCATTGGATGTTTCCTTTTGTGGAAGAGTTATTCTGTCGGAAATCGGATACTAAAGATCCTGTATCTGGCGGTTCATGGAATTATCAACCTACTAAGTTTCTATGTGCTGCTTAAAATAACCTCTTATCGCGGGTAATCCTAGAGGTTGCACGCGATGCGTACTGTTACAAAAGTGCTGATGCAATATATTGGAAGTCAGAACTAATTCATTTTAAGAAGTCGGTAAATTTTGAGGGGGATCAACTGTGCCAACTTGCCGATCTTTCAATAAGTGTTTCAAAGTGTTGATGGATCCAACTAAGAATTGCATTTATTGTAACGGTGTCTGACTTCTGTTGATCGACCATGCAGCTCCCTTCAACATTAAGTTTGTTGAATTGAGGTTCAGTGTATTGCCATCCCTATAATACACTCTGAGCGCCTTGTTGGCGAGGTCAAATTTCTTCACAAACAACCTGTAGACCAGCCGCGGTACGGATACAACGCTTTTTTTTCCATCCTTTGCCATAGCGACAAAAGCACTTCCCGGTATTTCCCGGCCCCCGGCATCCATCCGGAAATCGATCGTTAACCGCTGGATTTGTTCAGGCATCCATTTTTTTTGCTTGCCCTGGGTAACCTTCTGCAACGCTTTCACCCTTCCGAAATTTGAGACCTGGTACAACCCCTTGTATTCGGGTACATCTTTCCAGACTTCTCCTTTCATAGACTTCGTTGAAAGGTTCAGAAACGCAGGAGGGTGTCGAAGATCAATTTTTCTGAGCTTTAATCTTTTCAGAAGGTTTCGGTGTATTTCTTCGCGTGGGTTGGCCCTGCTTATCTTTTTAAGATCGAGGTTTTTAGAATGAATACCACTTTTCCAGAAAAAACCTTTATACAAATGCCCTTTGTTACTGACGACTTCGGCAATGTTTGCCTGATTTATGGAAAGCATTTTTCCTGCCTCGGTGATGCTCCGGAAAGTATTGAGAACCCTGCCATTAGCATCAAATTGTGTGATCGGCTTGCTCAGTGCTGTCAAATTACCCGATGCCCGGCCTTTCTTATGGGAAGTAACCATGACGGAACTTCTATTCGATTTAACCAGATTGGAAATGTGAACGTTTCGTCCGTCGTGATCCTTGTAAGAGATAATAAGGGTGGAATCACTCATGTCAAACTTTTTACCAAAAACCTGGTAAACGAGACGGCCCACCGGAAAATAATATTTTATGCCATCGCTATACAGACACATCTGTAATGTATAGATCGGCTGGTTTATAGTCTTATTAAGCGTCACAAAGAGACTCGGTTTTCTGATCCGCTCTTCTGACTTATATTCGCTACCATCATGGCGATTCATTGCGATCCTTCTGCTCAATGACTTTACACGTCCGTAATTGGATATTTTGTAAGCTCCTTCAAATCCCGGTATGTCTTTCCAAATTTCCCCTGCCAAATTAATGAGCGAGGTGTTCTGAAAAGGAAATTTTGTTTTGGTCTTCATCTATCAATGCCAATACTTGTTAAGTACTTACAAGTTAAAGTTCACGCAGGGCTAAAGGTAATCAAAGAAATCAGCATTGTGGGAAAGAGACAGATGTGTGTCATTGGGTCTAAAGGCGCTGCAATCGCATTACTGAGGAGTGACATTATCCGTAATGGCATTTTAACAGAGACTCTTACTTTAGAGCATGTCACCAGGCATCTTCTTCTAACGGTATCCTGGCCTTTTCAAACCCACCTGTTGATTAGTACCAGACCCGGCAAAGGGATAGCAGCGGCACCCCGCAGTGGCGCAGGCGTGTGCGGGGGACGAGGAGTATAGCGGATAGCCCGCCCGAGGTACGAGGGTTGCCCCCCAAATATCGTATTCGCGAGAAGCGTTCGCCACCCTCACTCATTCCTCAGGATCGTTGCAGGGTTTGCCTTCGAGGTTTGCAGGATAACGTAGAAGATCGAGCCGATCGCGAGCAGGCTACTGGCGAAGAAGGCGGTCGCAAAAATGACCCAGGAGATCTCGACACGGTACGCAAACTGTTGGAGCCACCCGCGCGACAGATACCACGACGGGTAGAACGCAACGACGTTGCCCGCGATCACCATCAAAACATATTCGTTCGAAAGCACCTTGAACAAGCTGAGCTGTGTAGCGCCGAACACTTTCCGTATGCCGACCTCGCGTTTGCGCTGGACGACAAAGAACGAGACTACGCCGAATAGTCCAAGGCACGCAATGATCAGCGCGAGAACGGTGAGGCAGGTCATGACCTGTCCGGTAGTTTGTTCCGAACGATAGAGGTTGTCGTAGGTCGTGTCGAGAAAATTGTATCGGAAGGGCAGGCCCGTGGCTTCCTTCCAGGCGGTCTCGACTTCCGGGATGGCAGCGGCAAGGTGCTGCCCGCTCTTGAGGCGGATGCTGAGCGTGGAGAAAAAATTCGGCTCATAGTGGATCATCAGCGGCTCGACGGCAGCGTGTGCCGATGCGTAGTTGAAATCTTTCACGACACCGATGATAAAACCTTTTTTAGGCTCGTTGCGACCGAAGAGATATTCGAATGGCTTGCCTATGGGATCTTTCAGGTTGAATTCCCTGACGGCGGTTTCATTAAGTATGAAGGCGCTTTCGCGGTCGGCAGGATTGTCGATGGAGAGGTCACGGCCTTCGATGATCCGGAGTCCAAGGGTCTTTACAAAATCGTGGTCTGCTGCCAGGACACGCATGTCACGCGTGCCATCGTCGCTGTTGTTGGTACCGGTATTTTGTCCTGCGAGGTCCGGCACCCGTACGGTGAGGATCACGACGCGTTTGCCGGGAACGACGGATGACACGGCGGTGGACTCGACGGACGGGACTTTTTCGATCTCCGTCTTGATCGCGTCCATCCTGTTGCGTATCATATACGGCAATGACACCACCATGACGTTGTTCTTGTTAAAGCCCACGTCGAGTGCTGCGATATGGCGGAGCTGTTGCTGAATGGTGAAAGCGCAAATGATCATGAAGGAAGAGACCGCGAACTGGAAGATGATGAGTCCACGCTGGAGCCGCAAGGAAAATTTGTTGCCCCTGCCACTGTGCACGCCCGACTTCAACGCTTTGACGGGGTTGAAGGATGACAACACCGTTGCTGCATAGAAACCGGAAAAAAATGCGATCACAAGCCACGCGCCGAGGACGACCAGGAGGAACTTGCCATCTGTCAGCTTCAGCAGATCGATGTGCTTCCCGGTGAACGTGTTGAACTTGTCCAGGAGCAACAGCACGATGCCTGCGCTGAGGAAGAAAGGGATGAGTGTAAACAGATACGACTCGATCATAAAACCGAGAAAGAGCTTTTGCCTTGAAGCGCCGATGGTCTTGCGGATGGCAACTTCTTTCGCGCGTTTGATGGCGATGGCGTTGGAGAGGTTGATGTAGTTGATGGTGGCGATGATGAGGATGAGTATGGCGGCGCCAATGAACACCCAGACGATCTGCATCTGACCATTGGCTTCATATTCCTTCTCCGCGCGGCTTTTGAGGTGAATGTCCGCGATCGGCTTTGCGCCCAGAGTGATACTGACATTAGCCGCGTCATTTTGATCGGCAATGCCGTGCTTCTCATACCACGTTGCCAATTTTTCCGCACCGAAGGCTTCAACACTCACGCCGGGTCTGAGCCTTGCGTAGGAGTAGAAGGCGTACATGGTATGCGACTGGTCGGCGTCGGGAAACCACAGCTTCAATTGGAAAGCTACCTTGAAATGAAGGTGACTGTTCCAGGGGATGTCGCGAAACACGCCGGTGACCTGCATGGGCGATGAGCCGGTGATGATGAGCTTTCCCACGGGATCTATATTGCCGAAGAATTTCCTTGAAACTTCTTCGGAGATCACGATGCCATCCGGCTTATCCAGTGCGGTAGACCTGTCGCCGTAAATGAAATCGAGTGGAAATACTTTGAAGAGTGTCGAGTCGGCGGCGACCACACCGTCCTGGAGAAAGTCCGTGGAGTCCACGGTAAAGGAAAGCTCATTGTCGCTGCGCAACATCCTGACGAACGATTCCATCTCGGGATAGGTCGAGGCGAGGGCGGGTGCTACGAAGCCCTCCGACGTAGCCCATTCCTGTTCACCGTCCGGCGCAGAGATGTGCGGTTGGATCCTGAATACCTGTTCATGGCCGGGGAGGTACTTGTCGTAGCTCAGCTCATCCTGTACGTACAGCAAAATAAAGGTGCAGGCGGTGAGCCCCAATGTCAGTCCGAAAAGATTGATAAAGCTATGGATCTTGTTCCGGAGAACTTGCCGCCAGAGGTTTTTCATAGGTGATGTGTTGATACTACAATCTACCTTTTTCGGGCGTGAAGTGCGCGGGTGGGGATGCCAATTTTTTTAAACGGCTATCGCGATGTTGTCAAAAGCCTCATGCGGTTTTGAAATATTCCCGCAGGGCTTTGAGCAGGGGCTTGTCGTTACATTTTACCACCGTTACCGACGTGCATTCGTTGAAGTCGGCAAAGTCCTGGATGGCTGCGAAAACTTTTGTCATCATCGGCCTGGTCAACTTCACGCGTTCCATGTGAAGATTGTTGATGGTGAGTATGCTTCGTTTCCGATCTGCTTTCGAATCCATTCTGCCGGCAAACGTATCACCCACCAATATGGGGAGGGAAAAGTAGCCGTACTTTCGCCTGGGTGCCGGCACGAAGCACTCGACCTGATAGTCGAAATCAAAAAAATCTTTCAGACGATGCCTCAGCACATTCAGCGGGTCAAAAGGCGAGAGTATAAAGGCGTCGCCGGCCAGATTGATCTTTTTGTTCCTGTATTCTGCCAGCATATAAAGTGGCGGGCGTTTCAGGCCTTCAACCTGTACCTCGAGTACTTCTCCGGCATCGACAAGGTTTTGTATTTCCGTTTTTACGAGGTTCCTGACATACCGACCCCGAAACCCGATGTCCTTCAGATATCCGATACCCAGTGCTTTCAGGGAGCTCCGGATAATGTGGCGCGCGTATTCTTCGTCGGTGGGAGCGGTGGTATCGATATCGGCAGGGATAATATTATCCGTCAGGTCATAAACCTTTTCAAAATCCCTTCCGCGCACGGTCATCAATCTTCCATCGAGGTGCAGTCTTTCAAGGGCGACCTTCGAGGGACGCCAGTCCCACCATCCGGAGCTTTTTGTTACCCGGTCGTTCTCGAAATCCCGCGCGCGAACCGGACCTTCGCGTGAGACCCGGTCGAGGATCTTGTTCATGAGGTTGGCTTCCACCGGCGTGAGTGGTTTTCTTCTACCCAAAAAGCTTTGCTTGACCGGAAGCGAGAATCGAAAATGGCGCATGGGAATGAATCCTGTAGCATAGGTCCAGAATTCGAAGATCCTTCCATCGGTCTGCAGCGACTCGAGCCAGTCGATCCGGTAATCCGGTACCCTGCATGCGATGGCATGATGATGAGCCCGTTCGACGACGTAGATGGTATCGACCTGAACAAAGCCGAGGTGATCGATCAGCTTGTACACGGCTTCGGGTCCCTTGCCAAACTGACCTTTTTTCGAGAGTCCTGCTGCGTGAAGAATGATCTTTCGGGCTTGTGATCTTGTGAGGGCGAGTGGCTTCATGGACGGGAAAAACTTTCGGGCGTAAATTTAAAAGCAAAACTATTTGCCCGCAGCACAACCTTAAATTTTAGCCAGCCAGGCTTTGGCGTCTTCCACATTCGTGAAGTACTGTATGGTGAAGGGAGTGTTATGGAGGTCCTGGTCTATTTCCTTGATGGTAAACTTGACAAACTCGTTGTCCGGCACGACCACGGCGGAGTACCGGAACCCTGCAGCGATCGCCCGCGGAAACCAGTCCTCGGTAAGCCATTTCCGATTTTCGTGCATGACGATGGGCACTTTTGAGTTGTCGGCGATCATCTTGTAGACTTTCTTTTCGATCATCAATTGCAGGGCAAATTCACAGGCTTCCCGAAAACCCTTCGGTTTAGCCATTTTATCGGTCCAGTCCAAATGTACGATCGCCAGGTCACTATAGTAGTAGATTTTGCAGTCGCCATTCCTAAAAACTAACATGTCTCAAAATAAGGAAAAACATGATGGAATTCCGCAATGGCGCTATAATGTTCTGGAGGGTGGTCGCGGTTTCGGAAACTGAACCGTTTGCAGGGGAGAGGGGATGGCGGTGGTTAGCCCGCGTCCTATAAAGTTTGGAGCCAGGCCCTGGCCTCCTCGACGTTGGTAAAATACTGTACGGTGAATAAATTGTTGTTGATGTTATGCTCGATCTTTTTGATCGTGTACTCCACAAATTTGTTGTTGGGAACGATTACGGCGGAGTAACGGAATCCGGCATTGATTGCCCGGGGAAACCAGTCGTCGGTAAGCCAGCTTTGGTTTTCGCGCATGACCACCGGGACCTTCGAATTGTCGGCAATCATTTTGTAGACGTTTTTTTCGATCATCAATTGCAAGGCAAACTCACATGCCTGAATAAAGCCGGAAGGCTTAGCCATCTTGTCATTCCAGTCAACGTGAACAATGGACAGCCCGCTATCGTAGTAGATCGTGCAATCGTCGTTCCGAAACATTACCATGTCTCAAAATAACAAAAATTATCCCTCAGCGAGGATAGCGTCGCCGTTGTGGTGACGCTTTAAAAGCGTTTTACCTGACTCCGAAGCTCCGACTGCTCATAAAATGAAGAGTGAAGCGTGTAAGGAGAGAACGAAAATCATATCGGTGACTTGAACCGAACCTCCGCATATCCTTCCGACTGGACCTTTTCCTGTCCGTGAATAAGGGTAGGCCTCCATGCCGGTCCTTCCCGAACAAGACGGATAGCCTCAGCGTTGCAAGGTATGCAGGAGCTCTGGAGGACAACGAAGTTCCATAACGAGCCATCAGCGCCAACGGTAAAAAGTAATTTGACAACGCCACCATCACCACCATTTTCCGGCACCCGCACATTCCGTTCGAGGTAGTCATTGAACTTTGCACGGCCGATCACCGGAGTGGGATAAAAGCTTGTCTGATCGTAAATGTATTGTTCCCCTTTTTTACCAAGCGACATGCCCCTTACCAGCCTGTTCTCGAACCACTCTTCCTTGAAATACGGCTCTCCATTCTCCCTATAGCCCAGCCACCCGCCAGACTTGAAACCATTGATGTATTGACCTTCTTCCCTGACCGCGCCATTGGGAAACCATGCGATATATTTACCGTTTCCGCCCGCCACTTGCTGACGTCCGAGTGAATCCCAGACGGACCTGGTCTGCGCAGGGTTGACGTAGAACACCTCGCTTTCGAGTTGCCCGTTCCAATGAAATGTTTGCCATTTACCTACGGCTTCCTCCCTGACATACCTTCCTGCGGAACTGTAAGTGGAATGGTCAGAGTAGTAAATGAATATTCCGTCTTTCAGGTCGTCCTTGTAAACACCTTTCATCTGCAGGTCACCGTTTCTATAGTGGTCACGGACAGGCCCCTGCCAACGGCCCAGCGAGTCGCGTGTTCCTATGCGATAGTAGGGGGCATCTTCGCTTGTTGTTTCTTTCCAGTCCTTGTCGTAAAGTACTTTCACCCATTTCAGAGACGAAGGAGCGGGCGCCGCCGTAGAATCCTGCCTGTCATCTTCCCTGGCTGTCCGGTAAAAATTCGGAGTGCGTTCAAGCCTGGGCACCGATTCAAAGCGTGGGCTCAGCGCTTCGATGCTGTCCGCATAAATGTAGGTCTCTTCCACCAGGTGAAGGCGATACGACGCTTCCAGCTCATGAAGACGGACATACTCCGTCAATGAGGCGAGATCCCGGGTCAGGTCCCCTGGAACTTCCGTGATGAGCTCCAGATCACTTCTTATCGCCGACCATTCGTCTTTGATGTGTCCCAGCGTGTCGTAAAGGGCAGCATCATTCATCGGTGTGTTCAAAACCTGGGTGGTCGTGTCCTCCAGACGCAAGACATGCTGGAACGCATCGTAGTATATTTTCTGTGCCGGCGGAGCTACGAAGAACAGCAGCCACAGCACTGCGAACGTTCCGATCATGGCAAGGTGAGACCGAAGCACCTGCAGCTTGAAATGGCAGAAGGCTAGGATGATCCCGGCCGCGAATCCGCCAATGTGTCCCGCCAGATCGACGGGCAGGCCGCGGGTGATCAATATGTTGATGGCCACGAATATTCCAAAGTTCAACAATACCCGTTTGAGATTTTCCCGATCGCGATAAAATGAAATGAGCTCGGCTCCCAGCACGAATCCATAGAGGCCGAAGATCGCCCCCGATGCTCCGGCGCTGACAACCAGGACATTGAAGAACACGCTTGCAAAGCCGGCGGTAAGCCCGCAGATAAAATAAAGTATCGTATAACGACCGGACCCTACGCCGGATTCAAGTATTTGTCCCAGCTGCCACAAGCCGTACATGTTTACCAGGAGGTGCAGGATCCCGAAATGCAGGAACATGCTGGAGATCAAACGCCACGGTTCGTTGCC
>CBHTUB010000245.1:0-8804 GCA_966095595.1 uncultured Chryseosolibacter sp.
AAGGCGATAGCCCATCATGGGCAAAAAGTTGGGCTCGGCGTAGAGAAATCTTTTCTGCTTGAATTTGATCGCCGGCTGTACATCCTCGTTCGTGATGATAACGTTGTTCTTATAGCCGAGGTTGTATAAACGACAATAGCGCTCCACCTCCGGTATTTCAGCCAGCAAGGCCGGCCCCGCTCCGGGAAAATTTTCCGCCGTGGAAACAATGAGCTCATTGTTCTTGTAGCGGTCCAGCTTCACCCTGTAGATCAGGTCGGCCCGGTCGTTGAAATCCTCGAAGCTCGTCTCAAACTTCACATATAGCGCCACCAGTAAAAAAAGTGTAATACCGATCGCCAGGGAGACGGTGTTGGATATGGTAATGAACAGGTTCTTGCTGAGATTCCTGATAATGATCTTAAAGAACATACGATACTTATAGGTTTGGAAATGGTCAGATATTCAGGTCATCAAAACTTATCGCTCTGCGGTTTTGAACATCGAATGGCCCGCATATAATGCAAGTCCGGACAGGAGCCCGCCGAGTATGCCGGCCAGCGCGACGACCACCACTGCCGGAACCATCAGCAGTTTGCCAAGGTGCATCATCACGATACCTTCGTTTCGCAAGTCGAACAAATAATTCCCTGCAGCCCACACGAGAAATCCGGCAATAAAACCCGTCCAAAATGGTGAGATCCTCATCTGGCGAATGCTGAAAATTGCTCCCGTAACAAAAAGTGGTATCATAAAGCTCCACCAGGGGAATGGTGCCACCAGTCTGGCAATCACAAGGAGTGACACGATAATGGCGAATGTCACAAAGTTTTTCATGGGTTGTTATGGTTCGGGTTGATAAGCATAGTTTTGTGTGTCAGCCGGGCTGACGCTTCTTTTTCTGAGGCAAAATATAGCAGCTCGTAATATTTTCCGGCTTGCCAGTTGTCGATGAAAGCGTCGTAGGCAGGACTTACCGGGTTTCCTGATTGTCCGCCAGGATAAACGCCGTAGGCTCTGACAGGCTCGGTGAGTTCCACCACCATCCTCCACGACGGCCCCCAAAACGGGGACGTGGCGTTGACTGCTTCCGGGTGGCCCGGCGCCGATACTCCTCTCCTGCTGAACGGTTCAATCCTCGCCGGATGCATGAAGTTGAGTTTGTTGAATTCCTGCCACTCCCTTTGATCCGACTTCGTGTATTCGCTCAGGCTGAATACAAAGGCGCCGTGTATGATGTCGGAAGCGGATTCAACGATCGAGGTTCCCTGCCTGTCAAAGTATATGTTGGCGGAGTCTCCGCTGATGAGCCGGAGAAGCGCATAGTCATCCGGCGGCCGGGCTTCAAAAGTGAACTGCTCAAGCTCATCCCAGGTCGAGGTTTTTATATTTTCCCACCATAGCTCATAGAGCTTCGGGTACGGACTGTGCATATCATAGCTGCCGTCCCATTTTTCCAGTCCTTCAAAGATCCGAAGGTCCCCGGACGATAATTTTCCGCGATCGACATATTTACAAAGTGTACGCAACGCCTTAGACGCAAAAAAGCTCACCGCATTCAACTGCAATTCCTTCAGCTTCTCCACATCAAACTTCCGATCACTTGCCAGAACGGAGTATATCTGGTTCGCACGTGTTTCGCTGAAGTAGCCATTGTAATAATACGGATAGGTGGAATTTGTCGGGTGCTGGTTGGCCGAATGAACGAAACCGTTAGCCGGGTTGAACGTTGCAGGCAGGCTATCGAATGGAATGTGTCCTTTGATCAGGTCCCTGCTTCTGGTTCCATCCAGGATGAACTTTCCCTGCCCCGGATATTTTAAAGGGAGCTTGCCCTGATGTTTGATGCCGATATTTCCGTTCTTATCTGCGTACGTGAAGTTCTGGATCGGGCAAGAGTAATGTCGCAGTGCAGCCAGAAAATCATCATGATCTTTCGCGCGATTGAGCAGGGAGAAAGTCTTGAATTCATTGGAGGGGGAATGAAGCTCCCACCTCAGGGCGAAGTTCGTGAGCTCGGGTTCTTCATCGTTGAAGTTTTCTGTCACCACGATGGGGCCATGCTGTGAGTAGTATATCGTGTCGATAAACGGTTCTTCTCCCTTTAGCATGATCTCTTCACGCTGTGCCCGCAGTGGCAGCCATCGGCCATCGAATTCATAAAACGTATAGTCGGAAGTTACCTTCAGCTTATACCAATCCTTGACATCAACGGCGCCGTTGGTGAGTCCCCAGGCGATCTTGTCGTTGAATCCGATGATGATTGAGGGCGTACCGGGAATCGACACGCCGTACACATTGACACCGGGACATGAGAGCTGCATTTCAAGCCAGATGGCCGGAAGCGAGAAGCCGAGGTGAGGGTCGCTGCACAGGATCGGTTTTCCGGAAGCCGTCTTGCTGCCGGATACCGCCCAGCTGTTGCTACCGAGCCTGGGGTTGAATTCATCACGGCTCAGGACATTTTTTGTCGAAAGAAATTTATAGTCCAGGTACTCGGGCTTCATGATCTGTGCAAACGCCGGCGCTGACGAAAAATCGTCATTGACAACGGGTTGGATGTCGCCATGGAAATCCGGAAATAAGTTGTTGAACGTTTCTTCGCCCAGTGCCACCATCAGGTTCGACATGCTCACGTCCGACTCGAACCCCGAGAGCGTTTTAGCCATGTTCTTGAGGATCAACACCGACTTTAACGTGGTCCATGGCTCCGGCTCGTAATCGAGAAGCTTATACTCCAGTGGCTGTGTGGCGTAGGTCAGTTCCCGGATGTAGGCGTTCACTCCCTCGGTGTAGGCGGTCAGCATCTCGCGGGTTTCGGCATCGCGCTCCATCAACGCCAGGGATGTGCGCGCTGCTTCGGGCACGCCGAGTCGGCGCTGATGACGGTCGTATTCAAGGAACCTGCGACCGAAGATCTCGCTCAGGCGTCCGGCTGTCGCATAGGTTATAAAATCCATTTGCCACAGGCGTAGCCTCGCTGCGATGTAGCCCTGGGCAAAATAAAGGTCTTTGTCGTTTTTCGCGAAAATGTGCGGAACGTTCCTCTCGTCGAAGTAGACGGCTACGCTTTCCGTCAGAGCTTCGTTCCGGATCGTAAGGTCGCGCGGCAGCAGCAGTGTCTCCTCGCCGTTCCTGACGGCTCCGATAAAAGGATCGAAGATCTTGCCCAATGGCGGTACCGTTGTGATCTGCGTGGACAATGTATACGCAAGCAATGCGAGCAACAGCGTGGGAAAGAGAAATCGTATATTCAATTTCGGCATAGGTAAGCGCAAGGTTTAGAAATCGGTGACGGTTCTGGATAAGTTTACACGGGTGCATTCAGTGGTGATCGTTCCAGGCTGGCGGCATGACATTGTCTGATGATACGTGCCAGCGCTGCAGCATGGTCGAAGATGAAGAAATGGTTTCCTTCGAGCACCTGGAACCCGAAAGTCTTGCTGGTAAATCGCGACCAGTTTGAGATCCCCGCGACATCGTCTTCCGTGCTTCCCATCAGTGCATAGATCGGGATCGACAGCGGTGGCAGATCGGCAAGCATGTCTTTCATGTCCGCAAGGGCGAAGTCATGGCGCAGGATGGGCTCAAAGAAGTCGACCAGCTCGGGGTCGTTCAGGAATTCGTCGGGAAGACCTCCCAGCAACTTCACTTCTTCGAGAAACTGGTTCCGGTCGAGAAGGTGAATGTTTCTTTTTCTATTCCTTCCGGGACCGGAGTTGCCACTGACAATGAGAGACGAAGGTGGACTGTTTTTCGCAGACAGTATGTGAGCAGCCTTCAATGCGAGGGAAGCGCCCATGCTGTGACCATAGAGTACATAAGGCTCACTGGTCACTCTGTTCACGATCTGCCGGGCAATGTCATTCGCGGCGGCGTCGAGATCGCGCAACAACGGTTCCGGCATTCTCTTCCCGCGCCCCGGTAACTCAAGGGGCACCAGCTCGAATTCGGGAAGATGTTGTGTTAAAAATTTATACGAGTAAATATTCCCGCCTGCAAAATGTACCAGGAACAATCGCGGTTTGGACATAGATGAAATTATAGGATAAGATTCGATTCGTATGATTTTACTGTTACTTCGGCAAGATGGCCATCCTCCATTTTATAGATCCTGTCGGCATACTGATAATACTTGTCGTCGTGCGTAACGGCCAGAATGGTAACACCCTGCGCCTTCAGGTATGGAATGATCTCGGTGTAGAATTTTCGGCGGAAGTAAGGGTCCTGGTCGGCAGCCCACTCGTCGAGAACAAGCACCGGCTTCTCTTCCAGCAAAACCGAAATGAGCGCCAACCTTTTTCGCTGGCCCAGCGACAGATCTGTGGTCGAGAATGCACTTCCTGACAGCGATACTTTTTCCTCCACCTCAAACATCTCCGTATACAGCTTCCACTTTTGCCCGTCGATTGTCTCCAGCCCGTACAGATGATCGAAGAGATAGAAGTTGCTGAACACCACGCCAAACAGGCTCCGGTATGCCTTGTAGTCGCCCGCCGTCACGGGAAGGTCGTTGAAGAAGATATCTCCTGAAGCAGGCTTGTATAATCCCAAAAAGGTAGACACGAACGTGGTCTTTCCGCTGCCATTGCTCCCATAGACAAACACAACCTCACCCCTGCCGATCTCGAAGTCATTGGGGCCCACCTTGAAGGATGTTTTTCCTTCATCGCCATATGCGTAGGTCACACTTCGAAGACTGATCTTCCGGAACTTATCCTTTTCGATGTTACCGGTTACGCCATGGTCGGAACTTTTTGCCGGCAGTCCGCTGATGAGGTCCAGAAGATGCCGCGAGGCAACCCTTGCCCGCATGATGCCTGGCAGCAGCACCATGATCGTTTCCACGGACGTCAGCGTGTAGAGCAGTGTGAACACGAATGCCACCGTGTCCTTGTTCGAGATCGAAAAATACTTCGCGAAGAAGAGCAGCACAGACGAAATCAGCAGGTAAAAAAGTATTTGCCCTGTGATCTGGATATGCAGAAAACCGATAAACGCCCTTTCGTTCAGCTTTTTTGTGGCGTCTGATATCGGGGAGATCCGGTCGTTATAGATGGCCTGCCCCTTGCCGGGGTCCATGAAGATCTCCTTGAATCCGTCGAGTATTGCATTGAAGGATGCCAGGAAGCTGTTTTCGTTTTCACGCGCTGCATCAAAATGTCTCATGTTCCGTACCGAGGCGATGCGATAGGCAGTAACTCCGAACAATACCGTCCCCATCGATATGAGGAACAGTTTCCATGAAATGGACAACAGATAGATCAGGCAGGCTGTCGCCACCACCGAGGAAGTAAAAAAGGTGATGATGTTCAGCGATGCGTTGGTAAGCACATTCACATCGCTCACGATAGCCGAGTTGACTTCCATCCTGTTTCGCACGAGGTCTCTGTAGTCGCTCTCGAGGACAGCCGAGATGATCTGCTTTCGCAATTTCCAGAAAAGCTCCTGGGAGTAGTGAATGAGGCCGACGGAAAGGCTGCGCCAGCACCATGCAAACAGTAGGATGATGAAGCAAAAGATGAGGACAAAAATGTCACTCATCTTTATACCTCCCTCCATGAGCATGGATATCATCCGTGTTACCGTGTTAATGAATAAAAAGCTCAGCAAACCCGAGAGAATGCTCAGGAAAACATATTTCATCAGGTTTACTTTACCGATCAGCGGCAGGATCACCTTTAGTATTCTCGACATGGAGCTGAAAGAATTTTTTGTTTGTGTAGATTATCCGACCAGTACGTTGCTGTTGTGGTATTCGTACAATAGCTCCTTTTCGCCATAGAGTCTTTCGGCAACGATATTCCGGCTAGCACACTCCGCGATAAGCTTATTGGATTGGATGATCGGATTCGACTCTTCGGTATATCTTACCGTGCTGATAAATTCCAGCCAGGGCTCTGCTCCCATCGCATACACGTAAGCTTCTTTGGGATGGAAGATGTCAATGAGATGTATTCCCTTCTCATAGTTCGATCCGGAAAGCCTTCTCGATTGATCTTTATCGCGTGCGAGGTCTTCCGTGAGCAGGGGGCCATACAGCCATGTGAGCGGTGCACCATCGCATTCCATTCCCAGGAACAGCACGTCGACGTCGCCGATGGACTTGTAAATGTGTTCGTACAATTTGGCCTCGACAATGCGCGAATCGGCCATGAACAGGAATGAAAAATCACCCAAGGCGAGATGATAACAGGTTTTTGCCTTGATGTTCAGGTCGCTGTGCTCTCCGATGAACGGAACTCCGGTCAATACGCAATTTTCGAAACGGATATCTTCCATATCATCGATCTCGATCACGTTGTTGAAACCGAGGTTGTTGAACGCAAGCTTCAGGTTCGGATCCTGGAGCGCGCCACTCGTGGTACGGGGAACGATGATGTTCTTCACTTTATGGCGAAGCGGAAGCAGTGTCTCGAAGAGGATATGATCCTGGTGATTATGGGTGATCAGTACATAATCGATCTCGTCGGGAAGGTCCACATCGGAAAAATGCTCTACGCTCGATTCATATCCATAGTAACTGATCAGTGGATCGACCAGGATGCTGATATCCTTTGTCTCGACGAGAATACAGGCATGACCAAAATACCGCATGCGCGCTTTGTCACCGGTGTACTTTTTGTATGTGGGATGTTTTTCTTTTGTAAAGAAGGTCTCGAACAATGTCATGTCCGACTCCTTTACGCCGAGTAGTCCGGCAATTCGTTTTACCGACCCGGGATTGCGCTTCATCCTGCAAAGCTCGTCGATCGCTGAGCTATCGAACGGAATGGGCAGGTGGAGCACATGCGGTTCGTCAAGTCTCGGTGTGCTCAGGCAGAAGGGTCGTTCATCATTGTTGGTGACCCACAATGCTATGCTTTGACTGCTTTTATTGTAGAATTCACTCTTATAAAGTAACGACTCGAACACCCGGAACGAGGGATTGTTGTTGAGGTCATATACAAGCTCTACATATCCCTTCAAGATGTCAGGCACTTTTTCGTAAAGGCTTTCCAGTGAGTATCCTTTCGCGTTGGCCTTCAGCATGCGGTCCAACTCGACGATAGCGTCGGCAAATGCAACGGACGCCGCCTGATTCGTCAAAGTTTCCTGTTTTAATTTCTGAATGTCGGCAACGCGTGGTGACGGATAATCCATAAAAGGACCTCCCAGCATCTTGGGATTTTGTACAGCCGCAGCATGGATCTGCGGAGACTGTATATACGAATTCATGATCTTCAGGTGACGCCCTACAACATTCATTGCCGCAGTGGCGGGTGAAACAAGGTGCGACCACGCATACCAGCGTTCTATCAGGGGTTCAATAACAACATTCGGTCTCAGATACCAGATCTCATCGTTTATCATAGCTGTATTTTTAAGAATTGAAGGTTAATGTATTTGGTTGTTTGGTGTAGATTATTCTTCACAAGGGCATTCTTTCCCGAGCGAAACAAATCGATCGATACCGTCCTGGGCAAGTGTATAGGACCCGCAGTGAAGCGGTGGTCCTTCCATACCCAGCGTTTCCAGCAATCGGAAGTCTGCCATGGACGATGCAACCGGAAATTGCCCGATTGTTGGCGCAGTTGAGCCATGCCGGTGGAGGATACTGGAGAACACGCAGCCCATGATTCGATCGTCGTGTGCTCCCCTATAGACCTCTGAAATGTCGATCCCCAGGCTTCCAAGAACAGGTGGAACATATACGTTCTCTACAAGAGGTGATGGAAGTTTCAGCGCACCTCCTTCGGTAAACAAAATGTCGGCAAGTGTCTCAAACCGCAGAATTGCTTTTTTGACGTCAAAACAGTGCGGCGCAGAGTCGTCGACCACGATAGTTCCAGGCATGAGCTTGTCGATGTCGATGACGTCGGGTGCGTTCGTGGCTCCAACGATGAACGTGGCACGATAGAATTCGGGCGGCAGTTTTCCGCTTGCATTCAACACGGTGCTGATGGAACCTTTAAATCCGTACTGGTGTGTCAACTCATTCCCTACTTCTTTCAGGTGATTCTTCCTGGCGGGAACGTCGCACAGCATGATATTTTCGGGGTGAGGAAGAACGTTGAGCATCAGCCGCAAGGTGTTCAGACCGATCGAGCCGACGCCGAGAACCGCCACGGTTTCCTTTTCCAATTGCCGTCCGGTTTCGTTCAGGATCTTTTTAATGTTGAGAACAACTGCGGCGCACGTCGTCGCATGACCCGTCGAGATCGCTGGAGATGCGCCGGCTCCGGAGACAGCAGGTATAACGTCATCACCATACGCTGTTGCAGACGGCAAGAGGCCCGTCAGGGTGATCGTCTTTGCTCCCGCTGTCCCGGCCATCCGCCACGCACTGGCCAGGTGTCGTTTGACAAGCTCCGGGTGTGTATATAATTCCGATCGGAAAACCGGGATATAAATGATGCCGATCGTTCCGGCAAATGTCTCATTCACGGTCAGGAGCTGGGGTCCGTCTTCGAATATTCGGTTGACAACAACATCCCGATCGATCTCATTTTCGTCGGGACCTGCGTCCCTGAGGTAGGCGATCGCCGCCCCATCAAGATCTGGAAGCTTACCATCGCGTATCATTTGAAGAAGCGGTGTATCGAAACGTCTGAACCGGATATCGCCAGTTGTTCCGCCGGAAGCTTGTTTGGTTTTTAGCTCACCGATGGATCCGCACAACTGGCTCAGCTCACCGATCACGGGCACGGTATACAGATGTTTCAGTTGCAGGTCAATGTTATGTTTCGATCTCAGGGCGGCGATCATCTTCACCGCCTTGAGGCTGTCACCTCCCAGCTCGAAGAAGTTGTCGTTGATGCCGACCCGGGGGACATCGAGGATGT
>CBHTUB010000246.1:0-8724 GCA_966095595.1 uncultured Chryseosolibacter sp.
TAGACGACGGGATTAACATGCAGATCGAAATCTTCGCTGTGATAGGAATAGAAGTCTGAAGGTTTTTTATAAAAATGCTTCAAAAATGGCCTTTTGCTGGCCGAATCGGCTGTAGATGACCACTCCCAGCTATCATTCATCAGGTACCGGTAATTGAACGCGTCTGCCGGGGACGTAAACGTGCTTTTTTGTTTGGCTGAATCCACGAAAGCCACAATTGCCGACCTTTTATAGGGCTTAAGGGTGGTGAAAATGGAGGGGATATTCTGGCCCGACTTGATCTCGTAGCGCTCAACCAGGTGGTAGTAATCTTCGTTCAGGGGGGCAAAAGTACTTTGCGAAAAGGCCGCGCCGGGCAGCAGGATCAGGAAGAGGAAAATTCTAATCGCCATTGGTCGGTTTTAAACTGCAAAATCGCTTATAATAGCATGACAAAGCAGAAAAGCGGTCATTTTATTGTCCAGAGCCGGTTTTTAAGAAAAGTGCCTGTTTTTTAAAACCAGTTTTTGGGACGGAATATTGATTTTAAAGATGATCTGATTATCTTTGCAGTCCTTTTACAGGGGAAAAGCATAATTAACATGAAAAAAGCGATTCATCCGGATTACAAAGAAGTGATTTTCTGGGATACTTCAAGCGATACGAAGTTCAAGACCCGTTCTACCCAGCATACAAAAGAGACCATTAAATGGGAAGATGGTAAGGAATATCCCGTGATCAAGGTCGAAGTTAGCTCTGCTTCACACCCATTCTTTACAGGCAAGAAGCTGTTCGTGGATACAGCCGGCCGTGTTGAGAAGTTTAAGAACAAATATCAAAAGAAAGCTTAATTACTCTTCTTAATAAGCACTGTGAAAGGTCTTCGTTCTGAAGACCTTTTTTATTTGGATGGAAATCATGAATACTACACATTTTCCTTCAGGCCTCGGTTCACCAGCCCTTCAAGGGGTTTGATCGAAGATTTTAGATTTAGGATTTTAGATTTTAGAAGTAAAATGCAAGAGTAGGAAAGGACCGATATAGATTTAGCGGACTGCTCTAGCGTAGATCTGTAACACAAAAGGCTTCGGAATGTTCCCCATGCCTGGAGCTTGAAGCCTGCAGCGTGAAGCCTTACTCGCGCTACCTGGGATACACGGCCGGAGTGAATAATAAAATCCTTCGTGTCCTCTAATTCTGGCAGATTCCCATATTTTTGAGAAATGAATCTGATTCTTTTTGATGATCCGGTTATCCAGATGGATCTTCTGCCCTTTACCTTCACACGTCCTGTTGCAAAGGTCAGGGTGGGCATTCTTACGATCGACGAAAAATGGGAAAAGTGGCTGGGCGTAAAACCGTCTTTCCAGACCCGTGACTATTTGAAAGGAAAATATCCATCCCTACTCGGAGATCACAACCTCCTCATCAACGGGGCACTGTGTCCTGAAATCAAGGTCGTTGAAGCGATCCGGAATCTCCCCAAAGGCTCATTCCTGGTGAAAGACCAAACCCTTCTTGCTGCCAATCATCCCGAAGGACAGATCACACAACAGAATTCCATTCAGTTCGCCGATAACATTACGTTGATCAACAAGCCCTGGAAGATCTTTTCGGAGAATGGCAAGCAGATCCGTGCCGACTTCGACGTGATCACGAAAGGACGGAAGTCCGAGCCTATGAATGATCCGCACACCGTTGTATATGGAAAGGAGAATCTGTTCATCGAAAGCGGGGTCGACATCAAGGCAGCGATCATCAATGCGGAGAGCGGGCCAGTCTATCTCGGAAAAAATTCGGTGGTGCAGGAAGGCGTGATGATCAAGGGACCTTTCGCGCTTTGCGAAGGCAGTCATGTGAATATGGGCGGCAAAATGCGCGGCGATGTCACGGTCGGGCCGTTCTCGAAAGTCGGTGGCGAGGTCAGCGCCTCGGTCATCTTCGGTTACAGCAACAAGGGGCATGACGGATTCCTCGGCTCGTCCGTACTGGGCGAGTGGTGCAATCTCGGAGCCGATACCAACACATCGAATCTAAAGAACAACTATGCAGAGGTGAAGATCTGGCGTCATGCTTCCGGAAGTTTTGAAACCACAGGTCTGCAATTCTGCGGCATGATGATGGGTGACCACAGCAAAAGCGGCATCAATACGATGTTCAATACCGGCACCGTTGTGGATGTCTCGGCGAATGTGTTCGGAGAAGGATTTCCCAGAACCTACATTCCTTCGTTCGCGTGGGGCGGCAGCTCGGGGTTTATCACCTATCAGCTGAACAAGGCGCTGGAGACTGCCGAGCGAGTGATGGCAAGACGCAACATGCCGCTCGAACAGGCAGACCGCGATATTTTAAAAAGTGTTTTTGAACTGACCGCGGGAACGCGGGTATGGGATAAGAAATCGTGATATGAAGTTTGCAGATATTCCCGGACTGGAATCGACAAAGAGTTTACTGATCGAAGCGGTAAAGAATAATCACGCGGCGCATGCACAACTTTTCGTAGGAGCAGAAGGCGCATTGAATTTACCCATCGCGCTGGCTTATGCGACGTATCTTCATTGCGAAAATCCCGGCGATGATGCGTGTGGTGTCTGTGCGGCATGTTCAAAGAACAACAAGCTGATCCACCCCGACACGCACTTTGTATTTCCGCTCAGCAACGTCAAGGGCGACAAGGATGAAGAACGATTCAAATCCGAGATCCTGAAACAATGGCGGGCATTCCTCACCGAGCAACCTTTCGGCAACCTCGATGACTGGACAAATTTTTATGGAGGGGAAGACAAGCAGGCCCTCATCTCACGTGAAGAAAGCCGCGAGATCATCAAGACACTTTCGCTGAAGCCATTTGAAAGCCGTAACAAAGTAATGATCATCTGGCAACCGGAGCTGATGCACACTTCGGCTGCAAACGGCATCCTGAAGATACTGGAAGAGCCACCGGCACGCACGTTCTTCCTTCTTGTGACCAACGCAGCCGATAAGCTTCTTCCCACCATCATCTCCAGAACGCAGATCGTAACGGTGCCCCTGCTGAGCGATGAGGACCTGTCGAACTACCTCATCACGAAGAAGAACATCGACGAGAAAAGAGCGGAGAAGGTGGTTCAACTGGCAGACGGAGATCTGAACTTCTCTTTTCGCCTGCTCGAGAATGAAGAGGACAACAACGCGCAACGTTTCAGCGAGTGGATGCGCGCCTGCTATAAACGCAACTTTCAGCTGCTCGTGGCGATGGCCGAGGACTATCACGGCCTCGACAAACTGACACAGCGGAACCTGATGAGCTACAGCATCAACATGATGCGCGAGACGTTGCTTCACACTTCGGGCGCAGGACAGATGAACAGGACACGGGGCGAAGAATTGAAATTCATCCAGGATTTCAGCAAGGTGATGACACTTGAGAAAGTGGAAAGCTCTTTCAAGTTGATGAACGACGCCAGTTATCACCTGGAGAGGAACGGCAGTGCAAAAATGATCTTCCTGGATCTTTCCCTGCGTTTGGCGGCAACGTTGAACCCAAACTAGACTAAACCTGAACAACTATGAATAAAGTCATTCGCATCGGAACACGTGGCAGCAAGCTCGCACTGTGGCAGGCACATCACGTTGCAGATCTAATCAGGCCTTCAGGTTCTAGCACGGAGATCGTTCCCATCGATACCAAAGGTGACAAGATCCTCGACGTATCTATCGCGAAGATCGGAAGCAAGGGAGTCTTTACCGAAGAAATTGAAGAAAAGCTGCTCGACGGCTCGATCGACATTGCCGTACACAGCGCAAAGGATCTTTCATCCACCATCGCCGACGAGCTCGAGCTGATCGCTTTTACGGAGCGTGAGGTGGTGAACGATGTCGTCGTCAGTGTCAAAAGAAATATCAGCCTGAAAGACCCCGGAATACGGATCGGCACGTCCTCTACCCGCAGGGTTGCCTTTGTGAAGCATTACTATCCCCATGCGATAACTTTACCCATTCGTGGCAACCTGCAAACGAGATTAAAAAAACTGGAAGCCGGTGAATGCGATTGCCTGATACTTGCCTATGCAGGCGTACACAGGATGGGTTACGACAACCTTATCATCGAAAAACTTGAAACAAGCTACTTTGTACCGCCGGTTGGACAAGGCAGTATAGCGATAGAGTGCCATAAGAAATTGAGCTTTGATAAAAAGGAAGTGATCGAGCGCTGGGTGAATCATGCTCCCACAGAAGACTGCATCAGGGCAGAACGAGCTTTCCTCAAACAACTCGAAGGCGGCTGCAGCATTCCAAGCTTCGGTTACGCATGGCTTGAAGACAACTCCGTAGTACTTAAAGCCGGTATCATTTCACTCGATGGGCATCAGGTCGTCAAAATGAAAGATGCTGCGCCCGTTGATGATGCAAAGGACCTTGGTAAACGTATCGCGCAGGAAGTGCTGATCAACGGCGGAGCAAAAATCCTGGCAGACATCCGGAATGTAATCCCGAATTCTTGATGTCGTCTGCCGTCGCGATCTTTACTGCATAGGCCACTCCTGTGCCAAAGCTTCAGACTGGCAAACGCAGCGATTTTTTTTGTGACCTTTGTGCATTCCTCGTGACCTCTGGATCCTGGATTTCCATTTGCACGTACAACCACTAATTCAGAAATTTATCCGGTAATACGAACTGACAAGCAATGCGTAAACTCCTATTCATCCTTTTCACATTTACAACTTTTAGTCTAAGCGCGCAGAAAAAGGACTTCGTCGTCACCATCAAAACCAGGTACGGCGACATGGTTGCTATTCTTTACGACGAAACGCCGAAGCACAAACAGAATTTCATCAAGCTTGCGCAGGAACATTTTTATGATAGCACGCTTTTCCATCGTGTGATCGAAAAATTCATGATCCAGGGAGGAGATCCGGATTCCAAAAACGCAAAGCCGGGACAGGGGCTTGGTAACGGTGGACCGAAATACACCATAGAGGCCGAGATCGTTCCTAAATATTTTCATGAAAGAGGTGCGCTTGCAGCAGCGCGACAGAGTGACGAGGTCAATCCGAAGAAGGCCAGCAACGGAAGTCAGTTTTACATCGTGCAGGGCAGAACGTTTTCGGAAGCAGAGCTTACTGCCGATCCCGAAGCCTTTCGAAAGGCTGCCCGTAAATTCTTCGATGACCCGCGCAACAAACTCTATCGCGATACACTGGAGGTATTGGCCAAACAGGGCCAGCGACAAATTGACCAATATGTCAACAAGATCAAACCCGTGATCGAGGCACAACAGGGAAATGTCGACAAGGACATCCCGGCGGATCGTATCAAGGCTTACACTACCGTTGGCGGCGCACCTCATCTCGACGGACAATACACAGTGTTCGGAAAGGTGATCAGGGGATTGGAAGTTGTAGACAAAATTGCCGCGCAGCCGAAAGACGGATCCAACCGTCCAAAGCAGGACATCAGAATGGCAATATCCGTCGAAGAGCTCTCAAAGAAAAAGATCCAAAAACTTTACGGATATACTTATCCCGAGTCAAAGAAATAACCATGAGAATACTGGTCACCGGGGCGAACGGTCTGCTTGGCCAGAAACTCTGCGCATTACTTCAGGGCGTACCCGATGTCGAATTGACCGCTACGGCGAGAAGTAAGCCTACCATTCCGCTTACGAGGGCAGAGTTCGCCATTCTCGATACAACGGATCCGTTGGCCGTGGAGAGAGTATTATCAAATACACGACCTGACGTCGTGATCAATACGGCAGCCATGACGATGGTAGATAAATGTGAGCTTGAGCGGGATGCATGCTGGAATGCCAACGTGAAAGCTGTTGAGAACATCATCCGCACATGTGAAAAACACCAAACACATCTCCTCCACGTTTCAACTGATTTTGTATTTGATGGAAGTCGCGGTCCGCTGGATGAAGAGGCCGTTCCTGCGCCCGTCAATTACTACGGCTTGAGCAAGCTCGAGGCCGAAAAAAAAGTAATGGCTGCGAATACTTCATGGTGTATCGTTCGCACCGTTCTCGTCTATGGTGTTACTGCCGACATGAGCCGATCGAACATCGTGCTCTGGGTGCGGGATTCACTACTGAAAGGACAGCCTATCCGTGTTGTCAACGATCAGTTCAGAACCCCAACGCTTGTGGAAGATCTTGCCATGGGCTGTTACCTGGCGGCCATCAAAAAAGCGCGGGGCATCTACCATATTTCAGGTTCCGATTTCATGACACCCTACGATATCGCTGTACGCACCGCCGACTTTTTCAAGCTGGACAAATCATTGATCACGCCTGTCGACTCCACAACGTTTACACAACCTGCACGGAGACCGCTCATCACGGGATTTATTATCGATAAAGAAAAAAAGCAACTCGGCTATTCACCGCACAGCTTTGATGACGGTCTCAACATTGTATCACGACAGATCGGATCGCTCCGCTGAGCTTTTGCTCTTCAATGCCAGGAAATAGATCGGAATACCTGTGAGTGTTATGATCAAACCGGGCCAGGTGTATTGAGGCTTATAGATCACAAGCAGAACACAGAAGGTTAGCCCCATCAGAATATAGATAACCGGCAGAACAGGATATCCGAAGGCCTTATATGGCCGTGGCGTATCAGGCTGTGTTTTGCGGAGGATGAAGATCCCCACGATCGTGAGCATATAAAAAATAACCACCACGCACGAGATCATATCGAGCAAATCACCGTATCGGCCGCTGATCGCCCAGATACAGCAAAAGACAGCCTGTACCCAAAGCGCATATCCGGGGACACCGTTTACATTAAGCTTCCCGGTGCTCTTGAAAAACAATCCGTCCTTCGCCATGGTATAGTACACCCGGGCTCCTGCGAGGATCAATCCGTTGTTACAACCGAACGTTGAAACCATGATCAACGCGGCAATGATGCCGGCGCCGAGCTCACCACCGAACATCATCTGCGATGCCACAGTCGCCACCCTATCTTTGGGCGCTGTCGCGATAGCATCCAACGGGAGAACGTAGGTATACATCAGGTTGGCCGACACATAAATGAATGTCACGATAAGTGTTCCGAGGAACAGGCTTAAACCGATATTGCGCGATGGGTTCTTTATCTCGCCTGCGATAAACGTCACGTTGTTCCAGGCGTCGCTGCTGAAGATCGAACCGACCATCGATGCTGCGACGGCACCCAGCGCAAGAACGCCGAAGATCTCGGTAGTCGATGTCACGGTATCGCCATCGGTAGTCATGCTCTTCATGGTCCAGGCGTCGCTCCAGTTCTGCGACCAGGCATCACCTTTCGCCAGCAGAAAACCGAACACGATCAGTCCGAAAAGCGCGCCAAGCTTCGCCACCGTCAACGTTGTTTGGATCATCTTACCTTCCTTCACGCCGCGGGTGTTGATGTACGTCAGCAATAGTATCACGGCTATTGACAACAAGTGAGCATACTGGATTGTAAACCAGTTAAGGTTTAGCAGGATGTTCGGGTGATCCGGAAATTTGGACGTATCGATCAGGTCGAAGACCGGAAAGAAGTGCCCCGTGAATTTGGAGAACGCCACCGCTACGGCCGCAATGGTTCCGGTCTGAATAACGGCAAAGAAGCTCCACCCATAAAGAAAGGCAACGAGGGGGTTATACGCCTCCTTGAGATACACGTACTGACCACCGGCTTTAGGGAACATTCCGCTCAGCTCGCCATAGCTCACGGCAGCGGTAACGGTCATAAAACCCGTTATCAACCATACGGCTACCAGCCATCCTGCACTTCCGACGTTGCGAACGATATCGGCGCTTACAATAAAAATTCCCGAGCCGATCATGGATCCGGCAACGATCATGGTTGCGTCCCACAATCCCAGGACGGGTTTGAACTTGGTTTCGCTCATAGTCAGGTTTAGGTTAGTTGGGATTTATCGTGTCTGATCAAAAAGTTCTTCTATGGGTTGGCCTATACAGGCACTGGGAAATTTAATACCGAGCATCATGGCAATGGTTGGCGCGACGTCAGTAATAGAATGATAACGAACGGATTTCCCACTCCTGATCCCGTTGCCCCAGAAGATCAGGGGCACGTTGGTATCATAGGTGTAAGGAGATCCGTGCGTCGTACCCGAAACCCTGGTCGACATATACCACCCCGATTCAAGCACGAAGGTAATGTCACCTGACCGCCTTGGGTGATGTCCACGCACAACCATTCCCTTGGCGCCGGGCTCATTGAACTGTGCATCGCGGATCATGCCTTTTGAAAATGCGTTCGCTATTCCCTCCTGACGGAGAAGGTAGTTGATCACAAGCTCTGTCGCGACGAGGTAATCGACACCCGATGATTTCGGATCTCGCTGAAAAACATCCTGGTTGAGATAGATCTGCTCGCCATCGATGGTCTCGACGACATCCTTGCCTCCAAAGTATTGCTTCAGAAAATCATTCAGGTCTGCCTTGAGCCTTTCAGCGCTGAAGTAGCCAGAGGGAATTTTGTTGTCTGTAAGATACTGGGCAACATCCGCTACGGCATGATCTGCGGTAAGAAAAACCATATAGTTACCTTTTCCGGCTTTTTCATCGAGGGCTTTTAAGAGCTCTCCAATGTTCCTGTCAAGTCGGAGATACATATCTTCGAGCTCCACCGATCGCGGGCCAACCGAATGACCAAGGATGTCTGTAGATGAATACGACACACAGAAAAAATCTGTCCACTCATCGTCTCCAAGTTTTTCAGCTGTAACGGCCTCTATGGCAAATCTTGTCAGCAAGTCGTTCGCGTA
>CBHTUB010000247.1:0-8694 GCA_966095595.1 uncultured Chryseosolibacter sp.
GGCGACCTGACTTTTACGGAACGGGCAAAAGAATACAACCTCGCCGAAAGCGGCTTCTCCACGCACGCATCTTTCTTCGACTACGATAAAGACGGCGACCTCGACGCTTATTTACTCAATAACAGCAATGTTCCGGTGAGTAGTCTGGGATATGCCTCCGACCGGAACAAAAAAGCGAGCGACTGGGAAAGTGTGCCCAAACAATTTCGCGGGATCGGTCACCTGCTGCTGCGAAACGACAACGGACATTTCGTCGATGTCAGCGAACAGGCAGGTATCTACAGAAGTCTCATCGCCTTTGGTCTTGGCGTGATGGTAACCGATATCAACGATGACACGTATCCCGACATCTACGTCTCGAACGACTTTTACGAACGTGATTACCTGTATATCAATCAACGCAACGGAACATTTTCGGAAGAGATAAAGAATTGGACGTCGCACCTCTGTCTTTCCGCCATGGGTGTGGACATTGCCGATATCAACAACGACGGGCTCAAGGATATTTTTATTACCGACATGATGCCCGAAACGGTTGAACGAACCAAAAAGGTGATGGAGTTTGAGAACTATGATGTTTTCAAGCTGAAGCAGAGCAGGGACTTTTATCAGCAGTACATTCAAAACACGCTTCAGGTCAATAACGGAAACAATACTTTTTCCGAAATAGCTTATTACAGTGGCGTTGCGCGGACGGATTGGAGCTGGGCGGGCCTCATATTCGATATGGACAACGATGGCTATAAGGACATCTATGTCACGAATGGGATCATCCACGACCTCACCGATATCGACTTTGTAGACTTTCTGGCAAACGAGGTGATCCGCACGCTGGTGATGACCGGAGATAAGAACGAGGTGTTATCGATCATCAATAAAATGCCGGTTACACCACTGCCCAACTATGCCTACAGGAATATGGGCAACTTCAAATTCCAGGACATGGCAGCACAGTGGGGACTTGGCAGGCCGAGCTTTTCAAATGGATGTGCTTACGGCGACCTGGATCTTGACGGCGATCTGGACCTCGTCGTTAACAACGTGAACATGCAAGCCTTTGTCTATCGGAATGAAAGCCGCGAGACCAATGGTCATAACTATCTCCAGTTTCAGTTGAAGGGTATCGGGAAGAATCCATTTGCTGTCGGATCGTCGATCACTTTGTTTGCTGGCAAGGACAAATTTGTCCAGGAACTGATGCCGTCGCGCGGGTTTCAATCGTCCATGGATTACGTGTTGACCTTTGGTCTTGGACAGGTAGCATCGATCGACTCGCTCGTTGTGATCTGGCCCGACGGAAACATCACGACACAAACGAACGTCAAGCCCAATCAGAGGCTGATGCTGTCGCAGGCAGACGCAAAACCCTGGAAATGGAGACCGAAGGATCCTGTCGATAAGACATTATTCACCGAGGTTTCAGGCAATGACCTGACTGTTCATCAGGAAGACCTCTTTGACGACTTCGATCAGGAAGGCCTTGTGATAAAGCATCTCTCGAAAGAAGGTCCGGCCCTGGCGGTGGGTGACGTCAACGGTGACCGAAACGACGATATTTTCATAGGAGGAGGAAAGGGACAATCCGGAAGCCTCTATCTCCATGCAGGAAACGGAAGGCTCGATGTCGGACAAAACGATTGCTTCGAAGCCGACAAGCTGTATGATGACACGGCAGCTTCATTCCTTGATGCAGATGGCGACGGCGATCTGGATCTCATGGTTGGAAGCGGAGGGAACGTTGCGCCGGAAAAAAATTCGTATGTCACGAGGTTGTATCTGAACAATGGGAAGGGTGTATTCAAGAGATCGGATTCTTCTATTCCCTATGCGAAAAGCAATGTCTCCGTTGTAAAGCCATTCGATTTTGACGGAGATGGAGATGTCGATGTATTCGTGGGTGCGAGAAGTGTCCCTGGTATTTTTGGTATCAACCCGCAACATCTGCTGTTGGTGAACAATGGCGATGCGACTTTCACGGATGGCACCGAAAGGTATGCGTATGACCTCAAGGATGCGGGGATGGTTACGGACGCCCTGTGGCTCGATGCAGACGGTGATAAAAAGATAGACCTCGTTACCGTTTCTGAGTGGGGTACACCAATGATCCTGAAAAATACCGGCCGGCGCCTGACGAAGATGCCTTCCAGCCTCGATTCGTTATCGGGTTGGTGGAAGAGCCTGGCGGCAGCAGACATAGACGGTGACGGCGACAATGATCTGATACTCGGCAATGCCGGACTAAATATTCCTTACGTTCCAACAGGTGAAAATCCGATGCGACTATGGGTCAATGACTTTGACGAGAACGGAACGATAGAGCAGATCATGACCACACATTACGGAAACGGAGATTATCCGATCCACATGCGGCGCGAAATGATGGCGCAGCTTCCCGGCCTCAAAAAACAAAATCTCAAGGCCACGGACTATTCAAAGCGTACGGTTCATCAGTTGTTCAAACCAGAGGTCGTCGACAAGTCCGTCACCAGAACGGCAACAGAATCGGCTTCTGTGGTCGCAGTTAACGAAGGTGGCGGGCGGTTTACGATCAGACGATTACCTGAAAAGGTACAGTGGTCATGTGTATGCGGCATCACCTGCACTGATATCAATAGAGACGGGATCACCGACCTGGTCATGGGTGGGAACTACTTCGATTATAAACCGCAGTTCTCCAGACAGGATGGAAGCTTTGGTCACGTGCTGATCGGCGATGGCAAAGCGGGGTTTGAATGGAAGACGTACAATGAGAGTGGCTTCTTCGTGAGGGAGCAGATCAGACACCTGATGCCATTTGCAGACAAATCGGGAAAGACGTTTTTGTTTGCTGCGATCAATAGCGATAAGCCAAGAGTATTTAAACTGAACAACCAGGCGAGATGAGGATCAGGATTCAAATCAGTTGGATTGCCATTTGTTCGGCAGTGTTCTTTCACGGATGCAACCGCGAGAAGCAGTTATTCGAGAAGATCGACGTGGCAGATGCCGGAATTACCTTCGAGAATAAGCTAAGTCCCACGAAAGATTTCAACATCATCGATTATATCTACTTCTACAATGGTGGTGGCGTTGCGGTAGGAGATATCAACGGAGATTCTTTGCCCGACATTTACCTCTCGGGAAATCAGGTAAGCAACAAGCTGTTCCTGAATAAGGGAAATTTGCAGTTCGAAGACATTACCGAAAGGGCAGGAGTCGCGGGCACGAGTTCCTGGAAGACGGGAGCTGTCATGGGTGATGTCAACGGCGACGGCCTGCTGGACATCTACGTGTGCGCCGTTGTGGGCCTTAAGAATTTACGTGGCCACAACGAGCTATTCATCAATAACGGCGACAATACGTTTACGGAACGCTCGGCGGAATACGGCCTCGATTTCGAATCCTACAGCTCTTCCGCAGCATTGCTCGATTACGACCTCGACGGCGACGTCGATATTTTCCTTTTAAATCATGCGGTGCATACTTCCGGTTCGTTTGGTCATGCCGACCTCCGCAAAACGCGAACGTACGAGAGCGGCGGCAAGCTGCTCAGGAATGATAATAACAAGTTCACGGATGTTAGTGAACAGGCGGGAATATACGGAGGCGTGAATGGCTATGGCCTTGGCGTTTCCATATCCGATTTTAACGTTGACGGTTATCCCGACATTTTTGTCGGCAACGACTTCCACGAAGATGATTATTTCTATCTGAACAACGGCGATGGCACGTTCACTGAGAAAGGGAAGTTTGCCTTTACCTGCACAAGCAAGTTTTCGATGGGTAGCGACGTGGCTGATTTTAACCACGACGGATTACCGGATATCATGAGTCTGGACATGTTGCCCGAGGACGAGACGGTTATCAAGCGGTCTGTCGATGACGAGAACATCACCATCCAGCGCATGCGAACGGAGAAGTATGGATACAACTACCAATATCCGCGAAACATGTTGCAGGTGAACCTGGGTAACGGACAGTTTGCTGAAACGGCCCTGCTTGGCAATGTTGCGGCAACTGATTGGAGCTGGAGCGCACTGTTTTCAGATTTCGACCAGGATGGTCACCAGGATCTGTTCATATCGAACGGGATCCCGCGCAGACCCAACGATCTCGACTACATCAAATATGTTTCAAGCGAACAGATCGTTAACGTTATCGGCACTACCAATATCGTAGACGAACAGGCGTTGGCGCTCATGCCGGAGGGAAAGATGAGTGATTACGTATTCAAGGGATCGGGCGGGTATGAGTTTACGAACAAGTCGGATGCCTGGCTGCCGGAAGAAAAGAACTGTTCGACGGCGACAGCCTTCGGCGATCTTGATAATGACGGCGATCTTGATCTCGTCATCAACAACGTCAATGGCGCGCCTGATCTGTACATCAATCAGACAAACAAGTCTGCATCCTGGCTGAAGATCAGGTTCCGTTACAACGGCAAAAACCCGTTTGCCATCGGAGCGCGTGTGTATTCGTATCACGCGGGCATCATGCAGGTCAGGGAAATGTATACCATGCGCGGATTTCAGGCGTCGTCTGAGCCGATCATACATTTCGGCTATGGCGAGCATACCAGGGTAGATTCCCTGGTGATCATATGGCCTGACAGGACACGACAGAAGCTAGCAGGCATCAATACCAATCAAACATTGGTGATTCAGCCTTCACCTGCACGTGATTCAATTACGGCGAAGGTGCGTTCATCGAATGTCATTTTTCAATCGGCGGACCCGGCGGCACTTGGACTTGTCTTTCAACATAGGGAAGATAGTTATACAGATTTTGACAGGCTTAAACTTCTGCCATATCAGCAATCGGACCGGGGGCCCGCAACAGCCATTGGCGACATCAATAACGATGGACTTGCGGATGTATATTTCGGAGGATCCAAGCATATCTCCGGACGGATCTTTGTTCAGTCGGCAAATGGTTTTACCAACGTCAGTATCCCTTCCATACTGAAGGATTCGGTGAATGAAGATGTTGACGCGGTAATTGCCGACTTCAATAAAGACGGAAAAAATGATCTGTTCATCGGAACCGGTGGAGCGGATTTTTATAACAAGTCCAAACCGCTCCTTGACAGTTACTACATCTCGTCCGACTCAGGATTTTCGTTGCAGGAGATTCCGGATTACTATGAAAACGCGTCGTGTGTCAAGCCATTTGATTTTGACAACGATGGCGACCTCGATCTCTTTGTTGGAAATGAGTCGGTCTCCAATGATTTTGGCAAAACACCCGGATCGTACCTGCTCGCGAACAACAAGGGAATCTTTACGCCTCTCGACAGGCAACTTTTCGAATCACTCGGCATGGTGACCGATGCGCTGTGGGATGATTACAACGGTGACGGTAAGACAGATCTGATCGTAGTGGGAGAGTGGATGCAGCCTACATTTGTAAAGAATAAGGGAACTACATTCGAAATCGATGAAGGCGCTATCGCAGACAAAAAGCTTGGCGGACTTTGGCAGTCCATCAGTGGTTTCGATATCGATGGTGACGGTGATAAAGACTATGTCTTAGGCAACTGGGGATTGAACTCCAGGTTCAGGGCTTCGGCAGAGTTTCCGCTGATCATGTATTACCAGGACTTCGATCAGAATGGAACGTCCGAGACCGTTGTCGCGATCGCAAAAAATGGCCGATACTATCCCCTGGACGGATTTGATATTCTGGCAAGCCAGATCGTGGGTCTGAAAAAACAATATCCGACGTATCAGTCATTTGCGGGGAAAACAGTTGAGGAGATCTTCACCGGACAGCAGTTGAAAGAGTCCGTTGTTTATAAAGTTCATTGTCTCGCCACGGGTTATCTTAAAAATGAAAAAGGAAAATTTGTATTCGTAGCACTTCCAACAGAACTGCAGATCTCACCGGTGATGGCTCAGCTGGCGGATGACTTTGATTCAGACGGAAAACAGGAATTGCTCCTTGCCGGAAACTATTTCGGCGTGCAGCCCTTCCACGGAAGATACGGATCGTTTGAAGGCGCGCTGGTACGCAGTGATGGGAAAATCGAGAAGGGAATTTCCCTGGGATTGGATCTGATCAATCAATCCGTTCGTCATTTGAATGTGATCAGAGTCGGGGAGGACCGGTATCTGCTCGTAACGATAAACAACGGTAAAGCTCAACTATATAAACTTCCGCGATAGAATGAAGAAATTGTTGTTGATAGCAGGATTTCTGGCGGCTGCTGCTCTTGTTTACTATTTGTTTTTCGTGCCGTATGAGTTTCAGGTAAACTTCACCACCAGGACCACCCCGGGCGACGTGATCAGCACCCTGAGGATCTGGAACCGGTCTATGAAAAAGTCGGGTCCGGTGGACGTAGATTCGCTGACCGAGTTGAAGCAGATAATTGTAAAAGATGACCGGCGCTATCATTATCGTTGGAGGTTTATCACGGAGAACGATTCAACCACACGCGTGAATGTGCTCGTTTCGGAGCCAGGACGACGCATGGTGAACAAATTACTGGTTCCGTTCAGCGCGCCGGACATCGAGCGGGACGCACAGGAGATGGTGAGCAAGTTCTATGAGATACTCAGGCAACATCTCAAGATCACCCGGGTAAAAATCGAAGGAGAAACAAAGACTGTTGAGAAATTCTGTGCATGTACCACAATAGATATCGATCAGGTCGACAAGGCAAACGGGATGATGAGAGATTTCCCACTCCTCACATCCTTTGTGAGCGAGCTTGGCATGGAGCCAGACGGCCCGCCGTTGGTGAGGCTGAACAAGTGGGATCATAATAAGGGTGTCCTGTCATTCGATTTTTGCTTTCCGATCGTTCAACGGGATTCCCTGCCCCGAAGCACAGTGATCAGCTACAAGGAGATCGGCGGTTTCGACGCACTGAAGGCGGAGTATCGCGGAAATTACATCACGTCCGATAGGGCATGGTATGAATTGATCGAGTACGCGAAGAGCAAGGGGTATAACATATCCGGCCTTCCGGTTGAATATTTTTATGATAACCCGAACATGGGTATAAATGAAAGTGAGTGGAAGGCCGAGATCTATTTACCTGTTTCCCGCAACCAATAACCCAAACATTTAACTATGATCGCAACATTGAACGCCCTGGTACCGAAGTTTTGCCGGATTCCGGTGACTCGTGTGTGCCATATGGTGAGACTGCCCGCCATAACAAATACAATGATGGTGGTGATGATCATTGTATCTGCTCCCAAGGTTTTTGGGCAGTCCGCTGATGGATGGACGATAAACGCGAGCACTATCGACCCCAACAACTATTACGGCATCACTGTTGCAAACGGCATGGTGGGCCTGGTTTCGTCTCCCGAACCGATGAAAGTGAAAGATGTCGTTCTCAACGGCGTGTACGACTATTATCAGCGCGGCCGTGTGTCCAACATCCTCAAGACCTTCAATCACATCAACATGAACCTCGACGTCGATGGTCAACGGATCGGGCAGCGTGAGATATCGAATTACCGCCAGACGCTGGATATGAAAAAGGCAGCGCTCACAACGACCTTTGACGTTGGGGAAAAGCTTTCGGTGAGTCACACCATCATGGCCCTGCGTCACCTGCCGTATACCGCCATGGCGATCGTAGAGATCAAGGCGAAAAAAGCGGTTCGCATCACCCCCATGAGCGTAATCGAAGCACCAAACCATCTTACCGATGTCCGGAATCTTTACAGCGAGATCGATCGTCCCCACGTTGTGATCCCCCTGCTCACGTCCTGGGGGAAGAGTCCGTCAGGGAAGCACACGATCGCGGTGAGCAACAGCATTATCTTCCCGGAGAAGCATGGTCAGGAGCCGGATCTGATACACGAGGACTGGGACTACAACATGCACCTGATGAAATTCACAAAAGAGCTGAAGGCAGGGGAGTCGTACAAATTTGCAGTAGTGGCCTCCGCAACCTCGACGGAACATTTCGACGATCCGCTTAACGAAGCTGAGCGACTCACCATTTTCGCGAGGCTCGAGGGAACTGACAGGCTCCTGAGCCGTCACCAGGCGGAATGGGAAAACCTTTGGAAGAGTGACATCGTCATCGACGGAGATCCTGCGAGCCAGCTCGCCGTGCGGTCTGCGCTGTATCATCTGTATTCGTTCTCGAGGGCCGGCACTGCCTATAGTTTGTCACCAATGGGCCTGTCGGGACTTGGCTACAACGGCCATGTCTTTTGGGACACAGAGCTCTGGATGTATCCGCCGTTGCTTGTGCTGCAGCCTGAAATTGCAAGATCTTTACTTGAGTATAGGTTCGAGAGACTCGGCGCAGCAAAGCAAAACGCGTTTTCCCACGGCTACCGGGGCGCGATGTTCCCCTGGGAATCGTCAGACGAGGGAACAGAGGATACACCAGTCTGGGCACTTACCGGACCATTCCAGCATCATATAACGGGATGCGTGGGGTGGGCATTCTGGAAATATTATCAGGTTACTCACGACAGGCAATGGCTTGCTACCCGTGGCTATCCAGTCCTGAAGGAAGTAGCGGATTTCTGGGCTAGCAGGGTAGAGCGAAAGGGGCCGGGCAGGTACGAGATCAACAATGTGATCGGGGCGAACGAGTGGCAGGAGAATATCGATAATAACGCGTTCACGAACGGTATGGCGATCACGGTTCTTCGTTACGCCACACAGGCGGCGAGTGAACTGGGAATAACACCCGATCCTGACTGGATGAATGTAGCGAATAACATTCCTGTTTTAAAG
>CBHTUB010000248.1:0-8680 GCA_966095595.1 uncultured Chryseosolibacter sp.
TAACGGTTAATCCGGAGCCTGTTGGTATCAGCAGATCGGTAACGGTATGCAGTGACGAAGCATTGTCGAACGTACTGGGCACCATTACAACCACTGGAGGAAGCGTTGCTGCGACATCCTATAACATTTCAGTGAGCTCTGCATTAACACAGAGTGCAGGCACAGACTCGAACGGCAGCGGAAAGCTGGCCAATGAGCTTGTCGGTGATGCATGGACAAATACAGGTAAAGTGCCTGTAAACATCGTATACACGATCACTCCAATTAGCGCAGCGGGATGTTCAGGGGATGCATTTACGATTACGGTGACTGTTAATCCTGAACCTGTAGGGATTTCGACGACCACTACGATTTGTAGTGACGAGGCCATAGGGGCGTCGTTGACATTGCAAACTACTTCGGGTAGCGTCAGTGCGGCAGACTTTACTATCTCGGTGAATTCGAACGGGCTTACCAATCAAAGTGCGGGCACTCCTTCAGGAGGAACCGGCAAAACTATCAACGAATTGGTTGGTGATGCATGGACAAATACCAATGCGAGTGCGGTAAATGTTGTTTATACCATTACTCCAATACCAAGCACAGGATGTGCAGGAGACAACTTCACTGTTATTGCTACAGTCAACCCCGAGCCGGTGGGCGTACCATTGTCAACGGTTATCTGTAGCGACCAGGCCTTGACTGGACTCAATCTCGTGACTAGTGGTGGAGCATCTGCATCGACCTTTAATATCGCGGTAAACGCAAATGGCCTTACGCAGAGTGGGGGAACAAACTCATCCGGAACGGGCAAGCTTTCGGGTGAGCTCAATGGTGATGCGTGGACCAATCAGGGCACAACCGATGTCAATGTGGTGTACACGATCACGCCGATCAGTTCGGCGGGCTGTGCCGGTAATCCATTTATCGTTACCGTTTCCGTTAAACCTGAGCCTGTAGGTATCGCTTCGGTAATCAGCATTTGCTCAAATGAGGCACTTTCTGCAGCAAAGGCTACGATCCTTACTACCGGCTCGAGCATCGCTGCAAGTAATTTTACAATCGCTGTCGCATCGACACTTTCACAAAGCGCGGGCACCGCGTCAAATGGCACGGGTAAATCGAGCACCGAGCTTGTGGGTGACGCATGGACAAATAATGACATTGTTCAGCGCACTGTAACGTATACCATCACCCCGAATGGAACGAATGGCTGTGTGGGTGACGCATTTGTGATGAGCGCGATTGTGCATCCGCTTCCAGGCTTGACCTTCGATTTCAGCGGTCTGCCATCTTCTGGCAGCAGTGTCCCGGAGATCGCGGAAAATGCCGACCCTATCACCCTTGTTGGTAACAAGGCAGGGGGGCTGTTCACCATCAATCCTGTTACTTCCAATATCGGTAGTACGATACCCGATTTTGTGAACGATCAGGATTATGCAACATTCGATCCCAGCGCTGTGGATCTGGGCATAAACCACGTGACCTATTCGTTCACGGATGAATTTGCCTGCTCGAGCTCCATCACACGTGACATCCTGGTCAATCCGGTGACATCAGTGGATTTTGTCGTTGACGATGCAAGTGTAAATGATGATGGTCAGTTCCAGCTTTGCGCGGAGCAATCTACTCCTGTTCGACTCATCGGCTTTCCGGCAGCGTCAACGGGTCAGGGGCCGGAGACCGAGTTCACTAGCATTCCGCTCGATGGCCGGACCTGCGAGATCCTTCAGATCGGCGGTGAGTACTATATTGAAACGCAAGGCCTGGCTTCCGGCTATTACAGAATTCAATACCGCTATAAAAATGATTTCGGCGCAATCACTTCAAAGATCCATGATATAAAAGTGTTTGCCGCTCCAATTGCCGGCTTCAAGTCAAGCAATAACTGTATCGCCAGCGATGTGATATTCACCGATGAATCTATTATCCGCCCCACACCTTTCACTTCTGGATTTGCCGAGTGGGTATGGGATATGGATGACGGAACGACCAAGTTTACGCAGAATCCAAGCCATCCTTATGCGACCTCCGGCGAGTATCGGGTCAACCTCAAGGTGACTACCCTGCAAGGTTGTACTGATGAGACAAGCGCATTGATCCGTGTGGGCGATATTCCAATCCCTGACTTTAAATGGACCTCGATCTGCAATAATGACAGTACCAGGTTTGAAGATGTGTCCAGCGCAGGTTCGATCAGTGAGATCGTGCATTACACGTGGACATTTGGAGACGGCTATGTGATTGACGGCGATGCAGGTGCTCCAATTCCGGATGGTGAAAACGACGACAACACAAGTGGCGTTTACGAAGAGCCCAATCACAAATATTCCGAGTTCGGTCCCAAGAGCGTGACGCTGACCGTTGTGACGAACGATGGTTGTGATGCCAGTGTTACCAGGAACGTATCGATATTGAATTATGAGGATCTGAAGAGTACGCCAACGGCAGAAGAGGCTTACTTCGAATCTTTTGAAGGAACAAGGGTCAGTTGGTTTGCTGAAGCGGATATTTCCCGGAGACCCAATGCGACAACACAAAGCGATACAAGCTGGATATGGGGCATTCCGAATGGTGAGCATATTATGTCAGGCGCAAGAAATTCTCAGAAAGTGATGTGGACCGGACGCGATAAATATCTGAACGACAATTCTGTCTATGCGCCTTATGAGAACTCCTACATGAACGGACCTTGCTTCAATCTGAAGCTGCTGGCCAGACCGATGGTATCGTTCGATTACTTTGCTGATACCGACCTGTCAGACGGTGTGATCCTGCAGTACTCTTTTGACGGAGGATTGAACTGGCACGTGGTCGGTCCAAATCCTGATGCTTTTGATAAGAGTAAGCCGACGGGTATAAACTGGTTCAACGAATCAAGCATCCAGGCCAACCCGGGTAACCAATCTCTTGGCCAGTTCGGATGGACGGGTACGCTGGAGTCGCGCGGCGAAGGACAGTGGAAGAACGCCAGGTACAACCTCGATATGATACCTCTTGATAAGAGGGACCAGGTGCGTTTGAGATTTGCCTTTGCAAGTAACGATGGTAACGTAGGTGACGGACCGTATGATGGCTTTGCTTTCGATAACTTCTTCGTAGGGGACAAGCAACGCAATGTGGTGATCGAGCACTTTACAAACCTTAACAACTCGACTGCGGTTCAGTTTAATGAAGACCTCGATGAGTTGTACGAGGCTCAAACCGTCAGAAAGAAGCACTCTGATTTCTTCCAGTTGCAATATCACCTCGCGGTTCCTGAGCCGGATAGCATCAACCTGGGCAATCCGACTGATCCGGGAGTACGGGCATCATTCTATAACCTGAGTGAAGCACCCGTATCGATCATGGATGGCATTGTTGGAGACTACTTCGGAACTGAGCTGAACGGATCCCTGATCGATTTGAAAGATGTGGTAATTGATAAACGCGCACTTGAAGATCCGTTGTTCAGTATCGATGCGAGCTTCAATCCGTCGGATCCAAACGTTCTCAATTTCACCCTCGACTTCACATACATCGACTCTCTGACCGACTTGACTGGTCCGGTGATCTTCCAGGCAGCGCTCATTGAAACCGGTTTGCTTGCCAACGGAGAGATGAATACAAACGTTGTCCGGAAGATGTTGCTGGGCCCTGAAGGCATGACCGTGAATACGACCTGGACACGCGGAAATCGCCAGACTATTTCCGACAGGGAAGTGTCGATCGATGTGCCGATCAGGAATTCAGACAGCCTGTATCTGGTTGCCTTTGTTCAGGACAAGAATCTGACCAGGAGGATTCATCAGGCGGTGATCGTCAAGGCGCCTGCGAAAGTTGGAACTACGCCTGTTGGCGTTGGTGACGATCCGGACCTTGCCGAGATCCAGAACCTGAGGATCTACCCTAATCCAGCGTCAAAGGTTCTTAACCTGGGTCTTGACGAAGTGTTGATGAGAACTTATCGATGGGAGATCATCGACCAGCGCGGCGTGACTGTAACCTCAGGCGATTTGAATCACGATCTGAGAGCTCCGCAGCAGATATCGGTGAAGGAGCTTGCCAATGGCGTATACTTCATGAAGGTGGCACTGTCAGACAAAGCCGTGATGTTCCGGAAGATCGTAGTGTTGAATCAACACTGATAAATTCAATACGGGTGACCCGCTGGTCAAAGGAAAGAATTGGATCGCTACAGGAACTTGGTGAGCTGAGGCATGATGTCCTCACATTGAACAATAAATCTGTTGGTTATCGATGGGAGCTCGGAGAGATTTTGATTCGCCTTTGCGTTCTCCTCGATGATCAGAAGCTTTGCGCGCAGCTCATTCATTCCCATCAATGCGAACGATGGTTTTATCTGGTGGGCAAGCCTCGATAATTTTGTCCAGTCTTTTTCCTCCAGCGATTTACCCATGTCATTTAGGATAGGAGGGATCGTCTGGATAAAGGTCTGGATCATTTCCCGTATGAAGTCTTCGTTGTTGCCGGACACACTTCTCAGGTAACTGAAGTCGAAGGCCGTGTTGGTCTTTCTCGTTGTAAACTCCGTAGGGCTTGTCGCTGCAGGTTCGATCTTGAGGTCTTCGAATATTTTGCGTTGCAGGTCTTCGGGAGTAAAGGGTTTGGGCAGATAATCGTTCATGCCCGAAGCCAGACAAAGCTCGACATCTTTTTTTGTGGCGTTTGCAGTGAGTGCGATGATAGGAACATCTTTCATCGGGGAGTCCATTCGACGGATCGCCTTGGTGGCTTCATATCCATCCATTACCGGCATCTGAACATCCATCAACACAATATCGTAGGTGTTGTTTTTTACTTTTTCAATCGCCACGAGACCGTTCTCGGCGATATCCGCCTGACAGTGCCAGTTCTTGAGAATGCTCTTCGCATAAAGCCTGTTGATGTCATTGTCCTCGACCAGCAAGACATTCAGCTGCTTGATCAGGCTGGTCTTCATCGTTACCTTCGATTTCACAGGCGGCTGTGTGAAGGCCTTTGTCTTTCCAATTGTATATGGAATCAGAACAATGAAGGTCGAGCCCCTTTGTTCCTCACTGCGGACCGTGATCTTTCCGTCCTGTAACTCCACCAACTGTTTTACAATGGTTAGCCCGAGTCCGCTGCCGCCATATTTACGTGTAACACTGGCATCGGCCTGGCTGAAGCTTTCGAATATCGTTGTCAGTTTTTCCTGCGGTATGCCTACGCCCGAATCGGAAACCTCGATGCGCACCCAGCAGATCTCCTTTTGAATTCGGTCCACGTCACATGACACGGAAATGAAACCGTTATGCGTGAACTTTACGGCATTGCTAATGAGGTTGATGAGAATCTGGTTAAGACGAACCGGATCGCCCAGCAATATCCTGTTGAGTTTTTCGGTAACGGTATACCTCAGATCGACACGTTTTTCCTTTGCCTGAAATGCAAATGTCGTGATCAGCGAGGGCAGAAGGTCCTGGATGTTAAACGGGATCTTCTCGAACTTGAGCTTGCCCGACTCTATGGCGGCAAGGTCGAGAATGTCGTTAATGATCACTTTCAGGTTTTCGGCCGAATGCCTGATGGCGTTGAGATATGTTTCGCGCTCTTCCGGACTCGGATTCTGGCTCAGTAGGTTGGCCATGCCCGCGATACCATTGATCGGTGTCCTGATCTCGTGACTGATGTTGGCAAGGAATTGCTCCTTTGCTTTTTGTAGTCGTACGAGTTCTTCAGCATCCTTTTTTCGCTGCGAAATGTCGCGACAGTCAAGGATGTATCCATTGACGTTGTCCTTATGCCTTAAGTTGATCGCGTTGAATTCGAGAAAACGATAGGTATTGTCGGCGCAGAGGAATTGAAACTCCACCTTTTCCGTGTACGCCTTCTTCTGACTTTGCTTGAAAAGAATCTTGAGGTCCTCTGCAGTTTCCGGTGAAATGTAGTCGAAAAAGTTCTTGTCCGTAAGGCTGTTCGATTTATAGCCGAGTATTTTTACCGATGAATTATGGTAATAGATATTTCCGTTGTAATCAACAATGAAGATAAGGTCCGAGCCGTCTTCAACAACAGCTTCGTAAAACGCTCCCTTCTTTAGGTATTGTTGAATATTCATAATCTAAATTCAAAGCCGGGTTTCAAATTTCAGGTCCTGATTCGAATCGTTCCTGTTAATGTGAGATCTGAAATCTGAGATTGAAAAAAACTAAATTCCGGCTGACTCCATTTCCTTCAGGTACCTGTAAAGTGACGACTTGCCGATGTCCAGACGTTTGGCCACTTCGAGTACGTTGTTGTCGTATTTGTTCAAGAAATGCCTGATGATCCTGTACATATAATCCTGCATCGGCATTTCCTGATATAAAAATGATTCGATCCGTGTGCTGCTGTTGAAGCTCACGTCACTGGCCTTGATCTCGCTGTCACTTGCCATGACGGCCGCGAGTTCTATAATGGACTTCAATTCGCGAATATTTCCAGGGAACGGATATTGAAGCAATTTTTCCTGGGCCTCCGGACTGATCTTGAATTTTGGCATCTGGTTTTCTTTGGCGAACAGATCCAAAAAGTGTTTAGCGATCATGATAACGTCCGTTCCGCGTTCACGCAGGGGAGGAAGATGAATGGGCAGTCCCAGCAGACGATAATACAGGTCTTCCCTGAAACGCCCCGCTTTTACCTCTTCCGCCAGGTCTTTATGAGTCGCCGCAATGATCCGTACATCGAGCTTGATCACCTGGTTTCCGCCGATCCGTGTGACTTCTTTTTCCTGTAGCACCCTCAGCAACTTTGCCTGGAGATTAGGGTCCATTTCACCGATCTCGTCGAGGAAGATGGTTCCACCTTCCGCTTCTTCGAACTTTCCGATCCGCCGTGAGATGGCTCCCGTAAATGCCCCCTTCTCGTGTCCGAACAATTCGCTTTCGATCAGATCACGGGGAATGGCGGCAATGTTGACCGCTACGAACGGTTTGTTCTTTCTCTTCGAGTTGTAGTGTATGGCCTTGGCTACCAGTTCTTTTCCAGTCCCCGTTTCGCCGGTTACAGATACAGAGATGTTTGTGCTGCAGGCTTTCTCGAGCAGGGTGAATATTTTTTTAATGGCACCGCTCGTTCCAATGATGCTTTTTTCAAAATCATATTTCTCGGAGATCTCCTTTTTCAGGAAATCGATTTCCTTGATCAGCTGGGTTTTGTTGCGGGCATTATTGATCGAGTTGAGCAGCCGGTCCTTGGTTTCCTGGTCCTTGCTGATATAATCGTAGGCGCCCGACTTCAATAGCTCAACGGCCGTTCCGATCTTTTCCTGTGCAGAGACAATGATCACGTTAATGTTCGGGTCGTGGCTTCGGATCTGGGTCAGAACCTTTTCGCCCGCCATATCAGGAAGGGAGTAGTCCAGGGTGATGACTGCAGGGTTCTTGTGCAGGTTATCCAGACACTGTTTTCCGGTCGTGAAGAACTCAACGTCATAATCCGGGTTGAGTCCGAGAACGTACTTTAGGAATTTCGTGTAGGCCGGATCATCTTCTACAACAAAAATCTTAATGGGGTCCTTCTCGTACATTGAAAAGTTGTTGTCAATTGGTAAATATACAAAATCAATGTTGTTAACCTGATAAAAATTAAACGATAAGCAGCCTGACACTAAGGCTTTTATTTCATTTATTTGCGTCGAAAATAAAGCTCATTCATGGCTCATTCCTCATGGTTTAGCAGTTCTGTCGTTCCGGTTCGAATTGTTTTTCTGATGTGGATGACATTCTTCATAGAGTTTTTCACGGGGTTTCACCTTAGTGCGTTCGGGGTTATTCCCTGGGAACCCATCGGCCTGATCGGAATTGCAACCTCACCGCTGCTTCACGGAAGCTTTCAACACCTTTTGTCCAACACGGTTCCGTTGCTCTTTCTAGGCAGTGTGATCTATTTTTTCTAAGAGAAGATAGGCGGTATTATTTTCTTTCGCTCATATTTCTGGACGAACGTACTGGTTTGGCTGTTCGGCAGAACGAATTCCACCCATATCGGCGCAAGCGGATTGGTTTACGGACTTGCATTCTTTTTGATATTTTTCGGGATATTCAGAAGGGATTTTACTTCCATCCTGATTTCGATAGTTGTTATTATGTTATACGGAGGGGTGATCTATGGCGTACTGCCAACCGATCCGCATGTGTCGTGGGAATCGCACTTCGCGGGAGCGCTGGTCGGCATATATACCGCGATCCAACTGAGCTCAAAAAAAGATGTAGGCTGACATGGATGCAAATGTTAAAAAGATATTGACTGATCTGAAGGCCGGAAAGTTTGCGCCTGTCTATTTTTTGCAGGGCGAAGAAACCTATTATATCGACCGGATCTCGGACTATATCGAGCAACATGCGCTCACCGACGCAGAAAAGGGATTCAACCAGGTCGTGGTATATGGTAAGGATGCTCCAATGGCGACAATTCTGACACATGCGCGTCGCTATCCGATGATGGCCCAGAGACAAGTTGTTATCGTGAAGGAGGCTCAGGACATACCCGATCTCAACAAGGAAATAGGCGCCAAATTACTCCTCGACTACCTGGCCAAGCCAGTGCCAAGTACGGTGCTGGTGTTCGGCCATAAGCACAAATCGCTGGATAAGCGCAAGGAGCTCGGCAAGAAGATCGACCAGTTGAGCGTTTGTTTGTCCACCAAAAAAATGTACGACAACCAGCTGCCTGACTGGACGAGCGAGCTTGTGCA
>CBHTUB010000249.1:0-8624 GCA_966095595.1 uncultured Chryseosolibacter sp.
TCATCCCGGCTAATAAAGGTGCCACCCAAAACCTCCGTCGTTTTTCGAATGACAAGGCGGCGCAATTTCTTATTGTAGCAGCATACCTCTCTGGTAAGAGCGGGCGAGACTTCCGATTGCAATGCTGCTATGGTCACGGCGTCCAGTCCTAAAATCGACAACAACAGGAATTCCTGCTCCTGTTCTATAACCAGCGTGATAGGATGATGTACGCCAACGCCCATCGAGCTGACCGATTCAGCGGCATCTTCCAAAATATTTTCAAGCAACAACTCCAGATATAACGGAAGGGTATCCACCAGCATATTCAGCTCCACGTTGATCTGAAATGTTTTCTCATCCATACCCAACCTGTTCCGCAGGTTGTTGAGAATATTGGTCATGATCAGACGCAAGTCGACTCCGGTAATATATAGCCTGATAGGATTCAAATGCTCTCGTATTTATTGATTGGCCACTAAATAAATTACGGAAAACGGATCCCGGCGACACACTGTGCAACTCTTCATATCCGGCGTCAGCAGATCAGGAGCACTCGTGATCCCGTCAGTCAGGTTATCATCGCTTGCAACAGGAACGACCGTATCCGATGCCTTTTCCATTCTCACGAATATATATTGATAGCCTCTACGGTTTTGTCTCACCTGAAACAAATCGCGTAACTGACAACGAAATTTTCCGGTTCAGGTTTTCAACACCCGGCAGGGTGATAGTGAAGGTAGTTCCCTGACCTGGTTTACTTTTCACGGAAATATCCCCATCATTTCGTTCCACAAACTCCTTGCATAACAACAGGCCCAGGCCGGATCCTTTTTCGCCTTTGGTACCCATAGTGTTTTTTTTCACACTCACGTCAAAGAGCCGCTTCAATCCCTCCTCCGAAATACCTATTCCATTATCTCTTACTACGATGACAGCTTTTTCGCCATCAGGATAGGTAGATGCCAACACTTTACCTCCTGGCGGCGTGAACTTGATCGCATTTGACAACAAATTCCTGATGATGAATGTCAGCTGATTCTGGTCTGCTCTTGCGAATACCTCCATCAGCTCTATGTCGAGTATGATGCCCTTGTCCCGCGCCATGTTTGATAATTCCCTTGCGCACCTTCTGATCACCTCTTCTACGCTTACAACGGTGATATCGACTTCGTCCATTTCTAGTTGAGATTTTGCCCAGGACAAAAGATTATCAGTAAGCTCGATCGTATTCCTTACAGAGTCAGAAAGTTTCTCAATGATGGTGAGAAGGTCCTGCCTGGAAAGCCCTCGACCGATAGACGTCTGAATTATGCTCAGAAAACTGGCGAGGGAATGAAGTGGGTTTCGCAGATCATGGGCAATGATCGAAAAAAATTTATCTTTCACCTTATTAGCCTGTTGCAACTCTAAAGTTTGCCGATGAACTTCCTCCTCGAGTAACCGGTTTTGCTGGTCGATGAGTCGATTCAGCTCGATATTATAGAGTTGCTCCTGATTCCGCGCATCCTCATTCGACCTTTTTATATAGGCAACCTTGTCGACAAGTGCAAACGATAGAAGGAGCAATACCAGGCAATTGATCAATTGATAAATAGGAGCATTCAGCGCTCCGGATGAGTAGTAAACAGTGTAACGATGCGACGCCAGGTTGGCAGCGAAGATCATCCATGCGATGCCAAAAGGGATCGCGGGCCGATATTTCAGAACAAAGATAAAGTATGCTGCCATTGCCGAGAGTAGCAGCCCCATGATCTCAAGCAGGTAAAAACCAATTGTATCGGCGAGATCAGTGTAACTGAAACTGACACCGGCGTTCAATACACCGGCAAAGGCTATTATAAAAACAAGTTGTATAGGCCGGTACTTTCGCAAATTCAGAAATTTTAAAGCGTAGAAAAGGGCACAGACGATAAAACCCAGCCCGGTCCAGGAAAGCCGATAGGCCGCAAACTGGCTGTTGAATGGAAAGATAAACGTGAATGCAAAGCATACCACCACGCCCACATAGAACAAGTATGATAAGTCTCGAAGAGAAATAAAGATGGACAGGTTATAAAAAGTCAGGGCGAGAATAACGCCAAGATAAAAACCCTGTAACAAATCGCCGGAATCCATAAGTAAGCAAGTCAAAAAAATCAGGCGCCCACCAGGCATATAACCCAACACGCGAAAAGTAATGAAACAAAGCCGCTCGCGTTGTCTTGAAAATGACATAGAACGGCTGAGCATCTAAGTGTGCATAGTACAAAATGAACTATGAAATTCTGTCAAAGCTATTCTGATTTGCAACGTTTGCGACAAACCATCGATAATAGTTTACCGAATTTTATAATGGTTTATGAGGAGATTTGAATAGTTGGCTAAAAGAAATACGGCTCTGTGGAACGCGTTGTAATAGTTGATGATAACGATGCAATCAGGGAAGGTTTTGCGATCATTCTTCGATCGCTGGGTAAATATGAGATCGTAAATGCTTACCCGAATTGCGAGACCGCAATAGCAAATCTAATGCGTGACTTGCCAAATGTGGTGATCATGGACATAGAAATGCCCGGCATGGGAGGCATCGAAGGCATCACAAAGATCAAAGAGCTCAAACCTGACACCGAAGTGATTGTCATCACCGTCCATGAAAACCTCGACCTCGTCATGAAAGCTCTCAGCGTTGGGGCTGTGGGCTATATCACAAAAAACCAACAGGATTTTTTCATGCAGCTCATCAGCGCCATTGACGCGATGTCGAACGGAGGCGCACCCATGAGTCCGCGTATTGCACGGCAGTTCATCAAATCGTTCCAAAGGAATTATAAAAGTCCACTAACCGCCCGCGAGACCGAAGTACTGGAATTGTTGTCAAGTGGCAAAAGCTATTCGGTGATCGCCGACGAGTTGTTTGTCTCGAAAGCGACAGTCAGGGCACACATCCGAAACATTTATGAAAAACTTAAAGTTAATCGTAAATCGGAGGCCATCCGCGTTGCAATCGAGGACAAGCTGATCTGACGTTCCGGGTATAAACTTTGCGCAAGCATGATGCTGCTCGGTTGCCAGGGAATAAAAAGCCGAAAAAATAGTACAAATTGATCTATTAGCCGGCCGATAAAATTGGGGTAAAATTGTTAACAAATCCCCAGCTATGAGACGTGTAACAATCAACCTTGCCGATCTAAAGAAACTTTCCATATTAAATGGAGTAGACGACCATCAAATGCAATCATTGCTTTCAAGCTTTACACTGCGCGAAGCACGCCAGGGAGAAATTGTCTATTCAAAGACCGATGAAGAAAATAAGATCTCCTTCGTTTTCTCCGGAAAGGTAAAGCTCGTGGAAGTTAACGACAAAGGAATCGAAGTGACGAAGGACATTGTGGGCGAAGACGAAATTTTCGGGTTTAACGCAAGTATGACAAGTTCATCATTCGAGTATGCCGAAGTCGTCACACGCCACGCAAAACTGATCCACATCTCGCAAAACGATTTTAATGAAGTAATGAAGCGGATACCCACATTGTCTAGAAACTATGCTTTCAATCTCAATGCAAAGATCAGAAGACTTGAAGAACGGTATATCAATCTCGCAATGAACGATCCGAAATCGCGACTACTGTACATATTGAGTGAAATGGCGACGAAAGGTGCGAAAAAGGAAAATGGCGTACTAAAAGTTGAAAACTATTTGACACAGGACGAACTCGCACGCATGATCTTCGTCTCCCGGCAAACACTCAGCAGGATATTCCGGGAACTGAGAAACTCGGGCGTGTTGATCTATAAACGTCATCAGATAGAGATAAGAGAGACCAGCCTTTGCAATTATTAATCAATTTATTATGGTGAACGGAACAGAAGTTGGAGATCAAATTGAAGGCAAAGCATACCTTACGAAAGCCTTCGAGATTAATGAAACTGCAATGTGGGTCGTTTCCCCTGACTACCGCCTGACAGACTTTAATCCACAATTCGAGGCAATAATGCACGACGTGTTCAACATCGTCCCCGGAGAAAATATGAACACACTGGAAATATTCCAGAGGGTCAATGCCCTTAAAGAATGGAAAGCAAGATATGACGCGGCTTTCGGCGGACGTGAACAAGAGTACACCGATGAATATCAGACTGGTGTCAGAAAATTCTACCTCCACAGCAAAATATATCCATTGTACAACAATCAGATTGTAAAAGGATGTATGATCCTCTGCAAGGATATCACCGAAAAGCGGACAATGGAGGAAAGCATACAAAGGCATAAGGTCGAGCACAGCAAGCTCCAGAACGAGCTGGACAAATTTATTTACAGTGCATCGCACGACCTCAGGTCACCCATCCTCTCCATTAAGGGACTTCTTAACCTGTTACGACAGGAAAAAATTGTAAACGATGCCGACCACTATTTTCTCATGATCGAAAAAAGCCTGGAGAAGCTCGATTACTATATCAGTGAGATTGCGAACTATGCCTATAATCAGCATTCCCAAACACAGGCCGACCCGATCAACTTTGACAACATCATCCACGATGCAACCGAAGCACTGAGGTACCTTCCGGAGACCGATGGCGTGGGGATCATCACCGATATTCAATGCGACGGACTATTTTACTCCGATCGAAACCGAATGCAGATAATCTTCAATAACATTATAAGCAACGCAATAAAATACCGGGATAAGAACAAGCAGCCGTTCCTGAAGATCAATGTCGTATCAAACGAAAATAAAGCCTGGATCATCTTCACCGACAATGGAATCGGGATCGAGGAAAGACATATAGAACATGTCTTTCAAATGTTTTACAGGGCTACTGAAAACTCTACCGGCCCTGGTCTGGGATTATATATAGTGAAAGAAGCCATTAGCAGGCTGGGCGGAAAGATCTCGCTCAACTCGAGGCTCGGCAGTGGAACGATAGTGAATATTATGGTGCCGAATTTGTATAACATAAAGAAAAGCGAAGGGACTTCAGAGTACTCGCTCGCCGGCTAGTTTTCACTGCTACCGAACGATTTTTCATGGTAATTAAATTGAATGCCAAGTAACTCGGAGACGTCCTCACCCATTTCCCGCATATCGTCATCTTCCTGCTGATAAAACCAATTCAAGGTAACTCCCGCCCTGGAGTCAGCGCGATTGGTGATCCTTCTGAGGACCTCGAGCACGCATTTCCATGAGCTGGTATTGACGTACTCAAAATCAATTTCTATGGTAACGGCAGGAACAGACCGGAAGAAATTATCATCAAGCCAGGCGTTCACCACCTCGTAAAAATCGAAGGGGTTCTCCAGTGTAGAGCGTCCTGACATCGTGAAGTAACCGCGCGAAACGTCGAAGCAGATCAAAGGCGTGGTGGCTTTGGCAGGCAACTTGAATTCCATATCAGCCCCGGGCTACCGTTGGGGCAGCGTTATTACGTGGAACAAAAATATTGAAAGAAAAAACAGAACACTTCTCACTCACTTTTTCAAAGCTGTAGTTCAGGCGTTGTCCCGTCTTTTGGGCCATGTATATAAAACCGAGACCTGCTGTTTTCCTGGACGAAAACTGACGGTTGTCAAGTGTTTGCTTGTAGAAGCTGTGTAGCTGTTCGGCATTCAGGCTATTCAATTTATCGAGCCATGTCCTTAATGTAATTATCTTGTCGTTGGCAATTTTATTGCCCGTTCTTACGCAATAGCCATCTTGTTCAGACGCCACCATCAGTAAGCCCGGCCGAGCACTACACCCATCCGAATTTTCTGCATCCTGGTGATGGACGATGTTCTGAAGACACTCGAGCAGGATACTATACAATCTCTTCCTTACATGAAGATTACTCTCGAGCAGCACAAGCCGTCTTTCCAGTGAACTCATCACTGCCTGCACAAGCTCGCCGGTTATGTCTCCCTTAAAGGTTAGCATGATCTTTTCTTCATGCATTTCAAAATAAAGCTCCCGATGATCCATGATTCATCAATAATCCTCCAAATGTAGGGCCATTAATACCTGAAATTGTCACCTGTCCAACAATTGACCGGAATTTCATAACACGGGAGTTCGATTCACCATTATCTTTTGAAACATTTATCGTGTATAGTAAGTATTTGATTTATGATCGACGGACTATTCAATCAGGCTTTGGTTCTACACGGCACAAACTACATCTTCAAGGTAATCCTACTAGCCAATGCCGCGCTCTCACTGGCAAGCATATACATATATAACAACACACAGAGCGCCATTGCAGGATCTCTGTTTGCCGCAACGGCTTTGATATTTTTTGCTTTATTCCTCGCCGGGAGACGACCGGAACGCCATCGGCTCCTCGCCCTCACGTGCCTGAGCGTTACTTTAGCAGCGCATACGCTCTGTAACGTTAACCTCTTCAACATCGAACTGATGGTCTTGACAATCACGGTCGGTTTCTTTTCGCTGTTTCAGTCGATAAAAATTCGCTGGTATCATCTATACCCATTTATTCCGGCGACGCTGGCATGCATACTGATTTTATCTGGGAGCAATTTTTTCATCGATCAGGCAGGTTCTGAACCACGGTGGATATTACCGGCAGCATCCACGGCCAATATTGCTGGATTTCTCCTGATCCTTCGAATCGGACAGAACAGTATGCAATTGTGGATCGAGCAAAAGAGGGCACTCCTTGAAACAAAGAACCGCGAGATCAACGACCAACATGAAAAGATAAAAGCCGTAAACGATGAGCTCACACTCACGAATTACTCGCTCACATCGAGTATCACCTATGCGCACCGCATCCAGTCTTCTCTCCTTCCCTCGCCGGAACAACTCAGAACTCATTTTGCAGACCATTTTGTATACATGAGGCCCCGTGACGGAGTAAGCGGCGATTTTTACTGGTTATTTCACTACAACAACAGAATATATTTTGCGGTAGCCGACTGTACCGGACACGGTGTTCCAGGCGCCCTCATGAGCATGATGGGCAGTAGTATCCTGAATCAGATCGTTCAAAGTACACTCTCTGACAGCCCGAAATTGATCATGAAATACCTCGATCTGCAAATCATCGATATGCTGAGCAGAAGCGGAAAGGACATGAAAGAGGGTATGGAAATGGCGTTAATAGTTATTGACTACCAAAACAACAAGGTGAAAGTTTCGTCAGCCAACCGACCTTTTCTTGTTGCAAGAGGAACGAACTTACAAGAGTACAGGGCAACAAAGACATTCATCGGTCATAGCCTTACTGATAAAAAACCATTTGAGGAAATAACGTTGGACTTATCTGATCTGGACACCTTTTACTTTTTCACGGATGGGATCACGGATCAATTCAATTCCAGCAATGAAAAAAAATACAGCATGCGACGACTCAAACAATTCATTTCAGATTTTACAAGCCTGGAATTAAAAGAGCAATCGGAGCTTCTTCAAAAAGAAATAAGAGCCTGGATGGGCAGTACGCCGCAAACCGATGACATGTTGCTTGTTGCCATAAAACTTCAACCCAAACGCATTGACAAATGATCCTGCTTGAACAACCCTACCTGACAATCGAGACATTGAACGACAATACCGTACTGTTAATTGAGTGGCGCGGAGAAGTCTCGCTCCACGACTTCCGAAAATCTATTGACAGCATAGTAGAATACTCGATGCGCCTGCAACCCAAATACCTCATCATCGACACGCGAAAACAGGCAGTATTATCGAAGGAGGCTACCGACTATGCCGTTCAATCGCAAAGTGCACTGACAAGCCTTAATATGATATTCGTCCTGCCGGACAGTGTTTATACAAGAATGTCCATAGATATGTACAACGAGGAAATGGCTACCAGGCAAAGCAAACATCAGATCAGATACTTCCAAAGCGTAGAAGCCGCGTATCAATGGATCGAGACGATGGAATCAGCCATGTAATATTCAGACCAAAACAAACCGGATCATATACCTTTCCGTCAGCGTCCGGCTGACCTTTCACAAAAAAGAAGCTCAAGCCGCCGACCGCTCATCCGCACAACTGCATGTTTTCATAAACGTAGCTGTAGCGGAGGTTTTACCGGAAGCGTTAAACATTTAACATGATCCTGCAAACTGTTTAAAGCGCTTCGCGACAAACAAGTTACACAACGATGACGACGTGCTTCAACCAACCGCGTAATGTCTTCAAACCAGCGTGATAATGTGTTCTTTGTAATGCCGTCAGCCGCTTTAAAAAAAAGGAACTGTGACGAGGATATACTTTTGAAGAAATCAAAACCTCGCACACATGAAACCCAACCAACTACGAGCCATCATCGCAAACATCATTTTGATCCTGTGCCTTAGTTCATGCACGGTACGCCACTGCCCGACATACAGCGGAGCGAAACGTGATGTATATCGTATGAAAGCACGATCGATCGTCAAGATGGAAAGAAAAATATACCGTAATCAGGGACGAATGATCGTCGTAATGCGTTGATTGCAGGGCCAGATCACGCAAGTGACGTAAAAATGAAAGGTATCTTTATCAGCGATTCAAAATCCTTTCCTGTTTCCTGCATGTCGATATCTTCCGCTCCGGTGACCCAGTGAATGGCAACTTTCCGATCTTCCCGCTTCATACCTGCTACCAGCCGAAGAATGTCAAGAATGCACTTGGACGAGCTGGAGTTGAAGTAATCAAAGTGCAGATTCACTGTGATCT
>CBHTUB010000250.1:0-8609 GCA_966095595.1 uncultured Chryseosolibacter sp.
CATCAGGTGATGAATTATCAGAAAGAGCTGGTTGAAGTTCTTGGATCGTTTATGCCGAAGATCGTGAGGATGTGTGGCGATGAGAGGTTTCAGGAAGTAGATTAAAAATATTTGGAAAATCGCCGAGCGGTGGAATATGTGCGATCCGGATTCAGACGGCGTTGGATTTGTAACCGAATTTGAAATTCCTGAAGACTATTTCATGAAATTTCACGTTCAAACTGTGGGTCTCGATCATCACCAGGAGCTTTGGGTTCCTGCAGAAGAGCTCGAAGAGTTCCACGGAAAGATTCGTCAATGGCATCAGGGTTTCTAAGTCTTTCGTTGGAAAGAAATTCGTTATGCCGGCGAAAATTAAAAATATCGTAGACTAAAAATTGCCCTGGCCTGAGAAAGAGGTCAGGGTTATCCGTCTATTATGAAAACAATTGTTTTGTCGAAAGACGTGTTCCTGATTGAGGATTTCATCATGCCAGTCTGATTACGAAAGTATCGTTGCACATATCCCGCCGCCGATGATGAACCAGAGTGCGCTAAGTATAAAATAAACTTTGCCTCTGTCGCTTTTCCGCTTGACTATTCCCATGATCAGAAATAACACCGGCGGGCCGAATGTGATCAGGAAACATATGGCGATCAGTGTTCCGATTCCTTCCATAGATGTTTATATTGAATTGATGAGTTGTTTGAGATGTTCGCTTTTATGATCGCGGTAGAAAAGATTCATGGTTTCGAAAGGAATGATCTTGTAGTCCTTATTTACAATGTGAACGCAGGATTTCTTGACTGAACGCACATCAAAATTATGAGCATCGATGAACTGCATGATAATAATCCTGAAAAGATTGTTGTAGGTAAGGGACGGCGCATGGATCTGCGGCAGACAGCAGAGCAGCGAATGAAGCTTTTCCGTGGCGTCCTCTACAGAGTTTCCCGTGCTGAACAACTTGATCATTTTTGAATGCAGCTGTTTATCTTGTTCGTATACGATCGTGTTGCGGCTATTGTCGAGGAGGTCGGCGGGGTTGATGTATCGCGTCAGGGGAAATACTTCATCGCCCAGCTTTAGAGCATAGCCCATGACAAGTGCGTCAGGATTGCAAGGGACGGGAATCAAATCGTCGGCGTTAAAAATATCCGTTTGCTCCAGAATTTTTCTCCGTACTTCCGTGAGTGTGATACGATCTTCGAGAACATCGAAGTTTTCAAGTCGTCCGGCAATTTGTGTTGGTTGCAACGTCACGCCCCGGACACAACGCTGTTTCAATGCAAATTCGATGATCGTTCCGATCTCGTCATCGTTGAGTTTTTTTTGAACAGTGACGACCAACGTCGTAGACAGATTCAAGGCATTTAAATGTTCAAGCGCCTGTTCCCTGATGGTGAAGAGGTCAGCGCCGCGCATGGCTCGCAGAGCTTCGTTCCTGAATGAGTCGAATTGCAGGTAGACCTCGAAATTTGGGGCATACGTGGCCAGTCGTTGCGTAAACTCGAGGCTCTTTGCTATTTCGATGCCATTGGTGTTCAGCATGAGGTGCTTGATCGGAAGCGACCTGGCATAATCGAGGATCTCGAACAATTGTGGATGCAGTGTTGGCTCGCCTCCACTGATCTGAACGACATCCGGCTCCCGTTCGTTGGCGACAACAGCATCGAGCATCTTTTTTACTTCATCCAGCGTTCGATGTCTACCATATGTTGGTGACGACCCCGCATAGCAGGTAGGACAAGTCAGGTTACAGCGATCTGTGATTTCTACTACCGTGAGACAGGAATGTTGCTCATGATCCGGACAAAGCCCACAATCATACGGGCATCCGTAGTGAGTTTTTGTATTGAATGTATAGGGTGTTTCAGATGGCTTATTGTAATTCCTGATGTTCTTGTAGTAGGCAATGTCATCAGCGATCAAAACTTTGGATTGACCATGCTCGGGACATCGCTTCAGCATGTAGACCTTGTCGTCCTCGAATACAATTTTCGCATCGACCCGTTTCAGGCATTCGGGACATAGGCTTAACGTAAAGTCGTAGTAGGTGTACTTTCTAGTGGGCACGCAGAAGGTTTGTTAATGTTCTTCTGTAATATACAAAACAGACGATACAAAGCCACTGGATGCTGCTGAGGCCGAGAAGGTAAAAAACATTTGGTTTGATAAATTCCACCATAAACCGGAAGGCAAAATAGCCTATCATGAACAGCTTGAAGACCAATCCCTGTTCGGATGCGTTTTCTTTGTATTTCCTCTTCAGAATAAAGAACAGGAGCGCTAGAAATACAAGTTCGTATAGGGCGATGGGATGACGTTTCAGGCCGTCGCCGAGATCCATTCCTACGAAGAGTGAAGTTGTTGTGCCATAGGTGAATTCGTTGGTGCCAGACAAAAAACAACCGATCCTGCCGATGAAGATGCCGGCAATGATCGGTAACGTAAAAAGATCACCCGATGAATTTTTCTCCCCGATCATATGCTTGGTGATCTCGACGCCCAACAAACCGCCAAACAGTCCGCCCATTATTATTTTGAGATTGATCAGCTGGAGTATGCCGACGGATGTCACATCCACGACAGGATTTTCGAGAAAGCCCATAATGCGGGAGCCGACAAATGCACCCAACGCCGCACCCAGCACGATCGAGATCCTGTTTGAGGATGATATGGTGTCGGAGCGATCCTTTCTCAGGAAAATGTAATAACGATAGGCAACGAAGAATGCCAGGTATTCGAGGATCAAATGTACGTTGATCGGCAATCCCGCGATCTCGGGTTCGAAAGGAATGGTCAGCACGTCGTAAAGTTAACCATAAGCATGACAGGGCGCACTAGTTGATTTGAGACATGTTTTTCAATAGCTTCAAATGAGAGCAGATGCCACCCCAATAAGTGGTTTGGTTTGGAGTGACGCCATGTTCATGGAGTACTCTATATAGTATCCTATTTAATCTCGGATAATGGATGTGGTGCACATGAGGAAACAGGTGGTGTGCAATATGGTTGTTAAATCCGCCGAAAATGAAGTTCGCCGTTTCGCTGAAGGGATACATGTCGTTGGAGCTTTTGATCTGATTCATGACCCATGAGGTATTGATGAAGCCGTTTTCGTCTACGGAAGGATATTCAACACCTTCAACATGGTGTGTCATAAAGAAGGTGAACAGTAGGAACAATGATTGGCATAAGTGCATAATAAAAAATCCGGAAAGAACGATCTGCCACCCATGATGGGAAAAAATGCAAGGCAGGATCACGAGATAACCTAAGTAAAATAACTTCTGTAACAGGAAGGAAAGGGCGTAGCCGGGTGATTTGCGTTTTGTATTCCAAAAAATGTAAAAGTCTTTGATAAGTACCCAATAGAGCGAATATGTCGTGTAGGCAAGCGGTGCATATAGATGTTGAAAACGATGTAACCATCGGTGACTGCTGTTCGGTATCACACGGATCAAATTTGATATTTCGAGATCGGAGTCGTAGTGCTCTACGTTTGGAGCAAAATGGTGTGATTCGATGTGTCGTTTTTTCCAGGCTTCTGCGTGCGCGCCATTCAGCGCATAGATCAGGGTAAAACAAAGATTGTTGGCCGACGCATTCTTAAAGACTGTGCCATGGGAGAAGTCGTGCGCAAAATTGAACGCTAAAAGTAAAATCGCGAACCCGTAGCCGACAAAACATCCGATAAACAACAAGGTATCGGCGATCTGATAAATGCCAATATACGCGGCGATGGAGAGAAGAATATATACGAGCAATTTCAGAATGATCAATGAATTGAACCTTGCCGGCTCGATCTCTAATTCGGTATTGACAGCCCTGTGTATTGCTTTTAACAGACTGCTATCGGCTTCGATATAGGAATGTCTATCGCGCAAAGTGAGTGGCTTGAGGTTTCCGGTGCTGACCCATCCTCCGAAGAAAACGGAAATGTGACACCAGTGCTTCGTTGTAGGGGACGTTCATGTACACAATCCCATGTTTCTGACAGAGCTCTTTGAAGAGTGGCAATATGTCTACGTAGTGTACATGGCAGATATTCGGCAACAGGTGATGAAGGGCGTGCGCGTTGAATCCTCCCAGTGTCCAGTTGAAAAATCTGCTTTCGGCATTGTAGTCGAGCGAAGTGCACATCTGCAGCGTGGGCCAGCTCATATTCAATCTGCCGTTGCCATCGGGCTCAGGATGGCTTACATAGTCTGAGAGATGCGATACTCCCAGCACGCCTACGAAGATGATAGAGATCATGAAATGATTCAGCACGAATGCAAGAAGAACAGGGCTGATTCCGAAAGGCAATAAATAGATCGGAAGCACGATCATGTAGCCGATGTACAGCACCTTGAAAATGATCAGCTTGACGATTTCAACGGTGGGGATCTTTATGCTGATCGTCCTGCTCGAGACATTGAAGATCATCAGCGTTTCGCGAAACAGAAACCAGTTTAGCGAATAAAGCAAGTAAAGAATAGGTGTGTAAAGATGTTGGAACCTGTGGAAACGGTGCAGTGGTTGCGTGTTCGTCATTCGCACCAGTGGATTGTTCAGCACATCGATGTCGCTACCCTCGATATTGGTGTAGAGGTGATGCGATTCTGTGTGGTTTTTGCCCCATACGTACGCATTGTTGCCCTGCAGATTGAAACTGATCTGGAAGAGCACATCGTTCCAGAATTTACTTTTCACGGCGACACCGTGAGCTGCATCGTGTGAGATGTTGAACGCAGTAAGCAGAACGGAGAGACCCATTAGTAAATATCCGATATAAAAAACCGGAAGTGATTTACTGGTGATCATCATTGCATAAAGCAAAACGTTGAGCCCGAAATAAAGGAAGATCTTGAAGAACATTATTCTGTTTCCTGTTTTCCCGATGTTATGGGTTGTAAAGTACTCATCGAGCCGTTCGGTAAGCTCCTTATAGAAGCCAGTTCCACTATCCTTCGAAAACTTGATCTTTTGCATAGATTGTGGGGTGTTCATGATATAACGACCATATCGGCGAAAAATTTTATTCGTCAAAAATCACTCCATGTTTGAAGTTGGACTTACGATTCTCCTTTGAGGTGTTTGATATAATTCGTTAACAGACCTTTGATTTGCTCAGCTGCGACCGGATTGGCCGAATGCACTTTGAACTGGAGTGAGGAGAGATTCAGGCCAGATTCATACACGAGCCATTTCGCGGCCGCATACCCATCGGGTGCTAGTTCACCATTGTTATCCAGGCCTAGATCATTGTCGAAGCTGATGAAGTCGGGAAGTCCGTGCGTTTGAATGTATTGAACGAACTCATTATAGCTTCTGACAACATCAAAGGCGTGTACTTCAGATTTTTCGTAGATCATGTCACCTGATCTCAGGTCATCGAGAAATAATTTTTTCATTAAAAATTTTTGAGTTTTCGGTCTTGCGGATCATCATCCAGAACAGAGTGGCGAGAGATGCAAAAATAAGCAGACTACAAACGCGAAACCACTTGAATGAAACATCCTGTTGTGCGACCCCTGCGCTGCTGTCGCCCCAGGTTATAAAAACGTCGGCTATCGGAAGTAATCCAAAAAAATAACTTTTCTCTTCTTCTGTCTGATAAGATAGCGAGACCGCTTCTACTGCATTCCGCACTGTGCAACTGAGTTGTTCCTCGCCATAAAGTGAAAGCGTTTGAATGCCGACAATAGTGGCAACACCACCAAACCCAAAGACCACCGGACCAGAATCAATGTCGCCCGTTCCGGATTCACCCTTTGGGTATTCCCTTATACCAGTGAGACCGCACGTAGTGTCGACAAAGTTCTTTTTGAAAAGTTGGAATTGCTCTCCTGCAAACTGGAGATCGATGTCTCGAAGGAATATCAGCATTAAAGCCATCGATGACCCCCTTGCGTTTTCACCTGGACTTCCGTTGGGAACGAGCGCTGAATGCGGGATCATTCCATTGGCGTCAAGCCGGTGCTTCACGTCTATTAGCCAACGGTCGATAATGTCTTTATATTTCGGTTCGAAAAGTCGGTCGTGCAGCGATAGTGATGCTACGCACATCATTACGTCAGCTGGCCATCCGCTGTCATGGTAACTTTCCGGATAGGTTTGTTGCTGAATGACTTCGGCGATTCTCTCGCATTGTTGCCTGAAGAGATGAACTTCGTCGTTTTTTCGCAGTGCCGTGTTTTCCAGACTCAGCTTTGAAGCCAGGACATAGGCGCTCCATCCATTATAAAAGGAGCCATACGGCAAAGAAAGCCCATCACTGAACGGCTCCCGCCCGGTAGGGGAATTTATTTTGAGCCAGGCCTGATGTATCTCCGCGTAACCTTCCACCGTGAACGTTTTGCTTTGCTCCTTCTGCAGAAAGGAAGACCATGCCAGCGCATATACGGCGTTGAGAAAAACATATCCTTCGGGGTAAATATCCTGCATTTCGACGTCGGCATTATGCCTCAATGCGGATTTCAAACCCCTCAGTTGTTTCACGAGCTCAAAGTTGATCGTGTCTTGCCTATCTATTAAAACCTGCGGGTGATAATCCAATTTTACATTGATCATCACGATCCAGACCATGACAAAGATCAACGGCAGAGCAAAGATGAGCTTGATTATTCTAAAGATCACGGGCGATGAAGATAAGCTTTTACCAGGAAACGTCAGATATGGAAACTTTGAAACCACACAACACTGTTTAGAAGAATTCTAACTTTCACAAAATGTATTTCGCAAGCTTTGACTTTTCACAACGTCATTTTACTTTTGTATGAGCATTTCACCTCTATGTATAATCTGAACAGAGGAAGCTATGTTGGTCCTGAATTCACATATCACCCTTAAGCAGCGCTGGTAATCACCAGATCGATACTGCTTTGTTTTTTCTTCAATTAATTTTCTAAAAACAAAACAACAAGCCTGCGCGGGCTTTGAGATGTTTTGCAGTTTCTGTCATAGAAATAACAGCCTGCATTGCGTTTCTCAACTCAACCTTATTAGGACTGAGGCGCTATAACTATGGGCAAACAAAAATTAAATATCAAAGATCTATCGACGATACAGTTTCCAACCGAGGTCGTGAAGAGCTTGTCATTGAACATCATGAACAGACATTTCAAGCACATGCCTAACGAAGAAAAGGTGGCGTTGATAAAAAATATTCTCGGACAACCGGAAGCTTATGTGAACAATGAGCTGTTGAGTGTGCTGGCATATAAACTGATTTCGAAACATACCGTAGAGCACTATCATACCTATGAGCTCAACGATGAACCAATGCATTTCGAGGTGTTTGGCAATAAACACATAGAATTGAATGCCATTCAGCAAATGGAAGCGGCGATGCGCCTGCCAGTGGCGGTTAAAGGTGCACTCATGCCCGACGCTCATCAGGGCTACGGGTTGCCTATTGGCGGAGTGCTCGCGACGAAGAATCAGGTAATCCCATACGGCGTAGGCATGGACATAGGATGTCGTGTCGCGCTGAGCATACTGGATTTGCCTGCCAGCTACGTTGACCTCCGTCGTTTCGAGATTAGTAAAGCGTTGGGATCGCATACGCATTTTGGTAATGACGGCGGACTGGAAACACCTCAACACCATGATGTGCTTGACCACGGCGATTTTCAGGCGAGTGACTTGCTACGCAAAATGCATGGAAAGGCAGTAAGGCAACTTGGCAGCTCCGGCTCGGGGAATCACTTTGTTGAGCTTGGCGTAATCGAGATGGAAGGCGATAACACGCTTGGTTTGCATCCGGGAAGTTATGCGGCGATCATGTCACATTCAGGTTCGAGAAGTTTGGGTGCCAACATCGCACAGCACTTTACCGCTATAGCCATGAACAAGTGCAAACTTCCCGCAGCGGCGAAAAGCCTTGCCTGGCTTGACCTCGATAGCGCGGAAGGTCACGAGTATTGGCTCTCGATGAACCTCGCCGGTGAATATGCAAGGGCTTGTCATGATGTGATCCACAGAAACTTGTGCAGGGCGCTTGGTGCGAGGGTTCTCAGGACGATCGAGAATCACCACAACTTCGCGTGGCGTGAGAAGCTCGGAGATGGGGAAGAATACATCGTTCATCGCAAGGGAGCAACGCCTGCTCAGCGCGGAGTTCCCGGGATCATTCCCGGCAGCATGACCGCACCGGGTTATGTCGTGAGTGGATTGGGTAACGAGTTATCGCTCAACTCCGCAGCACACGGGGCGGGGCGAAGGTTATCGAGACAACGGGCGAAGAATTCGGTGACGATGAGCAGCCTGAAAAAGGAGCTGGCGGCCAGGAAGGTGACGTTGATCGGCGGAAGCACGGAAGAGGCGCCAACGGCATATAAAGACATCGACCTGATCATGAAGAGTCAGGGCAATTTGGTAAAGGTAGAAGGAAGATTTTATCCTCAGATCGTGAGGATGTCAAAGGATTAAAAAATGGAAACATTATTTTCAAATAGCGAGTTATCAATACAACATTTCAGACTAAGGTCTTCGCGAAGAAAGAAGAGATCGCAACGATTGGACTTTGAGAAGAGATTGAGAAAGCTCCACGCAGAGGAGCGGGCGATTTCCAGACAAATATGGAACCTGGGTTATGAGGCACTCGACCCGCCTATACAACGAGGGTGGAAACGATCGTTTG
>CBHTUB010000251.1:0-8580 GCA_966095595.1 uncultured Chryseosolibacter sp.
TACCGTTCACTGCGACTTGCCAATTTAAAAGACGGAAACGTTCTGGGACTTTCGGGATTCGGCGCCTCAGGCCATCTCGTATTGAAGACCGCCAGATTTCTTTATCCAAACTCGGATATTTTTGTATTTGCGAGAAGCAAGGAAGAACAACAGTTTGCACTGGAACTGGGGAGCAAATGGGCAGGCGACCACTCATCAACACCTCCCTCACTGGTCCATGCAATGATCGACACAACACCCGCATGGACGCCTGTTGTCGCATCGCTCGGTTATTTGAAGCCGGGCGGAAGACTGGTGATCAACGCGATCCGGAAAGAGTCACGAGACCAGCAGGCGCTTGCGTCGATAGATTATAGCCATCACCTGTGGATGGAAAAGGAAATCAAGTCGGTGGCGAATATTACGCGGATCGATGTTGAGGAATTTCTGCGCATAGCCTCAGAGATACCGATCAAACCGGAGGTTGAAGCGTATGCCTTCGAACAAGCCAACCAGGCGCTCGTAGATCTCAGGCACAAACATGTAAAGGGTGCGAAGGTGCTTGTGGTAAAAGGATAATGGTTACGCATTGCAACTAAAGCGTGCCGCAGGGAATTGAAGTCCATAATCTGAAATTCTGAAATCCCTGAAATCTGAAAATCCTGAATGAGCACGAACCTGCCTGATCTATCCCGACCGGAACATATCTCAATTCAAATAAAGCCAGATCATTGGTGCTCGAAGGTAACGTCTACCTTGGTTCCTTTTCCCAATTCACTTTCGAGCTTCACGGAACCTTTCAGCATGTTGACGTAATATTTCATAATGTACAGTCCAAGTCCGGTACCCTGAACGGCACCAGCGTTTGACGCGCGATAAAATCTTTCGAACAGATGCTTCTGATCGGCCGGCGAAATACCGATACCATTGTCGCTGACACTCACATGAACTCTGCTGTTTACGTTGGATGATACCTGTATCGTGGAATTTTCAGGTGAATATTTGATGGAATTGGTAACGATGTTCCTTACAATGTTTCCCAGCAAGACCGGGTCTGTGTTGATTTCATGTTCGCCTTTATGCTCATAGTGAATTACCTGACCCGGCCGGGCAAATGTCTGAAGGTCGTTACAGACATCTTGCAGATATTTCGGCAGGTCCGTCTTCTCCATGTTTGGATGTATCTGGCCTTCCTCGAGCCGGGATACCGAAAGGAATTCATCGAGTATGGAGGTCAGGTTATTCACTGATGATTTGATCCTTGCCAGATGCTTCTTCGCCTTTCCCTCAGCCTCGCCAGACATATAATTCTCCAGCAGAAAGGCAGATGATAAAATCGTAGTCAGTGGCGTCCTGAACTCATGGGATGCCATTGTTACAAAATTCGATTTGAGCCTGTTAAGCTCGACCTCCGCGCTAAGGGCTTGTTTCAATTTATATTCGGCTCTTTTGCGTTTGTTAAAATTATAACGCACCACGAAAAAGACGGCTGCCAATAAAGTGACAGTCGCGATCAATAAAAGATTAAGTGTGTCCGTAAAATCCGCAAGACTGTTCCGGTGCAGCGCCTCGTATTTTACCAGCAGTATGTTCTCTGCATCCTTTACCTTGCCGATCCTGATGGTCAGATCGTCCCGTAGCGAAATACTGTTCGAAAAAACATTTGTGATGAGCGCTACCGGTTGTTTAGTCCTGACAAGTCTGACCAGGGAGTCGGACATCGCCTGGTATCGCCTCAAACCATATTCTACCGAATCTATGTCAAATCTCTGACTGCGATTATCTATAGTTAATCGCCGCAACTCGTTCAACGCTGAAGACAACTTTCCCACGTTGGTGATATAATCCGCATACCGGGAAGTGTCCCCTGTAATAATCATTCTATTAACACTCAACCGGGCGTCTTTGTACCTCATTGATACCTCGTCGGCTTTTTGAATGACCTGATGCGCCTGATTAACGCGTGAATATGCGATTGCGGTCTTGTGGTTGTTTTCGTAACAAACAACCGCCAGCACCGCAATAGTTGCCATTAGCAACACAAATAAAAACCCCAGAATCAGTCTAAATGAGATCATTCTAAACTTTCAGACTTCAAATTAAGGGCCTTTGGCATCTGCGTTCAATGACATTCGTCATATGTTCAAGCGAAAAAAGGTGACAAAAGATTCTTCCACCGGCGACGTAAATCGACGAGGTTATTCCATGTTTTAGCGACCTTGAAAACCGGAGATTTATGGATTCGATAACACATCTGGCGCTTGGAGCAGTTATCGGGCGTGCGATGGCTGGAAAAATACCGCCCAAAAAAGCAATGGCAGTCGGGGCGATAGCCCAGTCATTACCCGACATCGATTTCATTGCCAGTCTTTGGTTAGATCCTGCCAATAATCTTCTCGCACATCGCGGCTTTACCCACTCCATTCTTTTTGCCGTAACCGCATCCTCTTTCCTTGCACTGATCATGGACAGGCAGCAGAAAAAAGCCGGGGTTGGTGTCCGATACTGGTCTGCGTTCTTCATACTCCAAGTATTCGTGCACCTCTTTATCGATGTGATGAATGTGTACGGCGTGGGGCTACTTGAGCCATTCGCTCACCATCGCTTTTCGCTGAATGTATTGTTTGTTGCGGATCCCCTTTTCTCTTTCTGGCCGGTAATCGCCGCAATGGGCTTGATGTTCACCAATATGAAAAAATGGCAAGCACGATGGGCCATGATCGGAATCGGAGGACCGTGTTTGTATCTGATCGTTGCTATCACGATCAAGTTGTCCGTTCTGTCGGCAAGCAAAAAGGAATTCGTGAGGCAGGACATCGATGCTTCAAAATACATGGTCACCCCGACTCCGCTGAATACAATGCTATGGTATATCGTTGCCGAACAACGAGACGGTTATCTGATCGGATATCGCTCTATCTTCGATGAAGAGTCGCCTATCTTCACATTCCACCCGAGGAACGATCGCCTGCTCGAACCGGTGCATCAATACAAAGATCTGCAGCATCTGAAAAGATTTTCACAGGGTTACTACGTGGTTACTGACCGTAATGGCGACCTGATCTTTAATGATCTCCGCTTCGGCCAGGTCTTTGGATGGATCGATCCGCATGCAGATTTCACGTTCCAATACTACCTCGAACAACCCGATACCAATACGATGGTGGTTCAGCGTGGGCGTTTTGCAAAAGTCACTCAGAGGAACATTGCGGCAACACTGAAAAGAATTGCCGGCAATTGAGACGACTTAAATTCATTTGGACGCAACCATCCTGCTCAAGCAACGCAGTAGACAAGCCCCAGCGAGCAGTACGAAATTCGCCGGAAATAATGAGGCGGAAACTCCCAGCCGAACATCGCGATTTTCATTCCTGTTTTTTAATTCTCACAAGATGCGGAAACAACTACCGTCGCCCCAATGAAACGGATCGACGGTATCCGATGATCGTCGTCATCGGTCTAGTCCCGCGTTATGAAAAACAAAAACGTTTTAACAATGAATATCACAATTACGAGAACGGCCAGGATCATCAGCAACTTTCCAAACGGACCTGAAATGACCCTGCTGAAGTAAAACACAATAACCAGCACCGCCAGAAACAACTTTGCGAGGCTGTCTGCAGTTTCAAGATTCTTTGTCATGACCCGATGAAGTTTGTTCTATGTAAAGGAAACTCTTTACGTACTGGCGGGCAGTGACCGCCATCATTTATTCCCGACACTTTTGTATGGAAGATCGGCGGCATGACCAATATCCTTCAATCCGGGGAACGGTGTCATGGCGGATGGCGCGCGGGAGAAGCAACTTGTATCAAAAAATTATTATGAAAAAGGTCTTAATGTTCGACGAGCATGTTTCGGATTACGAAAAGTGGTTCAGCGACCATCCATTTGTTTTCAGATCGGAGGTGGAAGCATTGCGCAGCATGATGCCACAGGGGGAAAAACTGACAGGTATAGAGGTTGCGCTCGGTACCGGACGCTTCTCGGAGGCTTTGGAAATCAAGGAAGGCATAGAGCCATCGGCAAACATGCGCAAGCTGGCGGTCAAGCGCGGGATCGAGGTAGTAGATAGCACTGCAGAACATCTGCCCTATGGAGATCTGAGATTCGACTTCGTACTGATGGCCTTTTGCATCAGTTATTTCGATGACCTCCACGCGGCGCTCAGGGAGGCCTACAGGGTTCTCAAGAGAGACGGTACACTCATCCTCGGCTTTCTCGATAGGAACAGCACCATTGGTCGCGAATACGAGGAACGCAAGGCCACCAGCACTTTTTATAAATCGGCAACATTCTATACAGTCGATACGATAGTCTCTGAGCTGAGCCGTGCGGGCTTCAAGAATTTTAAATTTTGTCAGACGCTGTTTGAAAGACTCGATGACATACGCCAATTTGAGCCTTCAAGGGACGGCTATGGAGAAGGATCATTCGTAGTCATCCAGGCAAAGAAAAGGACCTGATCTCATTTAGGTCGCCTTAGGTTTCTGACCGGATTTGAGCTGAATAAATTCGGCCATATTCTCCTCATCGACGATACCCTGAAGCTGGGAGTTCGAACCTACCAAAAGCAGTGGAACGTGCTTGTCACGCATCGTTTTCCACGCTTCGTCGAGTGAGGTCGATGTGCTTGCAAAGGTGACATCGCCATTCATGATCTTATCTAACGTCGAGTCCTCACGTTTTTCCTGAATCGCGCGGAGAATCATATCGCGATTTATGGTACCGACAGGTTTGCCGTGATCAACCACCACAAAACTTTTATTTTGCGTATTCAGTAGTTGCTGCCCCGCAACTGTCAGCGTCACGGTGTGTTCGAATGTCGGGATCTCGTGCATCACAACGTCGTTAACTTTATATGTCTGGAGCAGTAACATCGTATCAACCAGGGCATATTCGTATTGACCGCCGAGAAAGATCAACACACCTATGAAGATCAACATGGGATTATAAACGAAACCGGCGAAAAAGAATACCAGTCCAAATACCTGGCCGAACATTGCGGCTATTTTGGTTGCCCTTTCATGGCCCATCCAGAATGATAATGCTGCGCGTAATACCCTTCCCCCATCCATCGGGAATGCAGGGATCAGGTTAAAAATTCCCAGCCATACATTGATGACAATAAGTGTGAACAGAAAATTGGTGGTATTGATGGTCACCAGTGCTTCCGGCTGGGCCAGAACCTGCATGCTCACCAGCGGGATCATCACGATTGCCAGGACGATATTCGTCAACGGGCCCGCCAATGCGATCAGCAGCTCATGCCCGGGCTTTTTTGGCATCGACTCGAATTGGGCAATACCGCCGATAGGCAAAAGCGTAATGTGCTTTGTCAACACGCCATATCGTCTCGCAACGATGGCGTGCGCCAGCTCGTGCAGCACGATACAACCGAACACCGCCAGGGTCAACGCGAACGTCCACAGAAACGCACCCAGAGGCAGGTTCTTGCGAAGTCCTGTAATGACTATCCATCCGACCAGAAAGACGAACGTCCAGTGAACATAGATCTTCACTCCGAGTATTTTGCCGAGATACAGCGTATGTTTCATGAGACTGATGGTGCAGATCCGTCGATCAATCCTTTTGCAAAAATCACCTTCGCAACAACGGACCGGGATAAATTCTTACACCTGGATTGGACATATTTTCTCTATTTTAGCAAAATGTCGACTTACCGTTAATGAGAAAGATCATCGAAGAACGAGACTGTCATCGTTGATGTATCGGATCAAAAAACGGTTACTATAATATACTCCGGTGATCCGTAATATGAAGGACCAATACAAGATATTTGATAATTTGATAGAGGGTGTACAGGTAATTGACAGGGAATTCCGTTATGTATATCTCAACCACGCCATTGTGCAGCAATCCAAAGCAAAACGCGAGGACCTGATCGGATTCACCATGATGGAGAAATATCCGGGAATCGAAAATACGGAGGTATATCGGCACATCAGCAACTGTATTCATCATAAGACTTCAAGGAGGATGCTTAACGAATTCAAATTTCCCGATGGAACATTGGGATCTTTCGAACTCAGCATTCAACCTTTCGAAGACGCTGTCCTCATCATGTCGGTCGATGTAACCGAGAAAAAAAACATTGAACGGGAACTCCTGAGAAGTCATGACTTTATTGAGTTGTCGCAGGAATTGGCTCTGATAGGGAGCTATGAATATGATTTGGTAAGTGGGCTGATAAGATGGTCGCCCACTACCTATCTTATCATGGGCCGAAGCGAAAAGCACGGGGAGCCTGCGATTGAAGACGTCAGAAACCAGATCCATCCCGATGACGAGGAAAAAGTAAATAGCACATTACAGAATGCAATCCTGACAGGTATGCCCTATACACATGAATATCGGATAGTGACGCCGGAAGGGCAAACCAAATACATCAGGGCCATCGGCAAGCCTCTTACCGAAAATGGTCGGGTAAAATTGATACGTGGCTGTATTCAGGACATCACCCTGCAAAAGGCGATGGAAACAGCACACAGCCAGAAGGAACAGAGCTACCGTTTACTCTTTGAAGGAATCCAGGAGTCATTTGTCGTCCATGACGTTGTGACGAACGAAAGAGGCGAAATCATCGATCTGCGTTTTAGCGAATTAAACCCTGTTACAGAGAGAATGCTGGGCAGACCGAAAGCAGAAATTATCGGTCGTGTCCGTTCCGAGATCATGGGACCGCTGGACGCCGAAACGCTGAAGGTGGTCACGAAGGTGGCACTCGAACGAGAATCGGTAAAATTCGAACGGTTTGTTCCTTCCCTCGGCCGCTGGTTTAGTGTGCTTATTTACTCACCGCAGCCCGGACAGATCGCCACTCTGAACCTCGACATAACCGATCGTAAAAAAGCCCAGGATAAACTCGAGAAGCTGAACGAGGAGTTGGAAGAAAAAGTGCGGGAACGTACCGGCGAACTGATCGCAGCGCTCGAACGCGAACGCGAGGTCAATGACATCAAATCGAAATTTGTCACCATAGCTTCACATGAGTTCAGAACACCTTTGACCACCTTGTTATCCAGTACATTCCTGATCGAGCAACTCATCAAGGCAAATGAAACAGACAAGACCGGAAAACACATTCAGAGAATCAAAGACGCCGTCCGCAGCCTCACGTTGATCCTCGAAGATTTTCTTTCATTGGAAAAACTGGAGCAGGGAAAAATACACGTAACTTCCGAGGTTATCGACCTGCCTTCATTTATTCAGGACATAGTAGACAAGCTGAATGGCATCACGAAGGAAGGCCAGGAGATTTTTTATAAACACAGTGGATTGCCGGAGATACCATTGGATAAGAAAATACTCGAAAACGTTCTGCATAACCTCCTTTCGAATGCGATCAAATATTCAAGCAAGGATGTGAACCTGTCAACCGATGTACACGCCAATCATCTGTCTATTTCTGTCTCGGATCAGGGGATTGGAATTCCGGTAAGGGAGCAGGCACATCTGTTTGACATGTTCTTTCGGGCGTCCAATGTCAGCAACATTCAGGGCACAGGCCTCGGCCTCAACATCGTAAAAAGATACATAGAACTTCTCGGTGGCACGATCGATTTCACCTCCTCTTCTGCCGGTACGACATTCAAGATCTGTATACCGCTAAGATCGTACGCTTAGTGTAGTAATTTTTCAAGTTTTCCTTTATTCAGGATCTTCAATCCATCTCCCGAGATCTCGATCAACCCCTCGTCCTTGAAGTCGGCCAGCGTACGGTTAAGCGATTCCGTGGCGGTGCCGACAATATTGGATATGTCTTTGCGGGCAACCGTGATCAGATGATCGTTATTTGTGCCTGTAAACTTGTCGTTCATTTTTAGCAAGGCGCTCGCCACCCGTTGCCGTACCGATTGATAGGCAATGTCGAGCAATCTGTTCTCCGTTTCTTCCAGGTTGTTTGAAAGCATCTTGATAAACTTGCGTGCGACATCCTTGCTCGAGTAGATCAATGTAATGAAATCAGCTTTTGGAATAATGGTGATCTTTGCTTCTTCGAGCACCTCGGCATTTTCATTATACACCTTGTCCTCGAGCAGAGGAACAAAGCCGAGGAATTCTCCTTCGCGATGGATGCCCGTGATGAGCTCCTTTCCATCGTAGTTCACCTTATAGGTCTTCACCTGACCTTTTTCAATGAAGTAAAGGTCGTTGGGGGTCTGCCCTTCCATAAAGATCAGGTCTTTCTTTTTAAACAATCTCACCGGCCGGTTCTCCGACAGCTTCTGAAAATCTTTCAACTCACGCGTCTTGCTGAAAAAGCTGCTCACATCCTGGGGATTGTTTCCAAACGCAGTTTTAATGAGCTCATTCTTTTTCAGTCGCATCTCCACCACCTTCAGGAGGTCGACTCCGTCAAATGGTTTTGTTATGTAATCGTCAGCCCCAAGATTCATACCGGTGCGAAAATCAGCCTTATCTGCCTTTGCAGTGAGAAAAATAAAAGGAATGCTGGCCGTGTCCGCATCTTTATTGAGAATGTGTAAAACTCCATAACCGTCAAGTTCCGGCATCATTATGTCGCAGAGGATCAAGTCAGGATGGTGTTGCTGGGCAAGATCGACGCCAATCTTGCCA
>CBHTUB010000252.1:0-8568 GCA_966095595.1 uncultured Chryseosolibacter sp.
ACAGGCCGATCACTTCTGATTCGCGGGGTGTCAGCGTTGACAATGCCCGCTGTACTTCCAATGTTAACGAATCTGCCATCAATTGCGTCTCAGGGTTTGATTCGTTCGCGTCGGCGAGTACATCCAGCAGACTTCCGTCCTCGCCCTGTGAAAAAGGGGCATCCATTGAAATGTGACGGGCAGATACTTTCAGGTTGGCAATCACTTCTTCGGAGGTCATGCCGATAACTTCTGCGATCTCTTCAGTGGAAGGCTCGCGTTGATACTTCTGCTCGAGCTCTGAAAACGTCTTCGAAATTTTGCTCAGCGATCCCACGCGGTTCAATGGCAACCTGACAATGCGGGATTGTTCCGCCAGCGCCTGCATGATCGATTGACGGATCCACCATACGGCGTATGAAATAAATTTAAAACCCCGCTGCTCGTCAAATCTTTTTGCTGCCTTGATCAGGCCCACGTTCCCCTCGTTGATCAGATCACCGAGAGTGAGGCCATGGTTCTGGTACTGTTTAGCAACAGACACTACGAAGCGAAGGTTTGCCTTTGTGAGCTTCTCCAGCGCCATTTCATCTCCATCCCTGATCCTTTTGGCCAATTCCACTTCAACGTCAGCCGTTACCATGTCCAACTTTCCGATTTCCTGCAAATACTTATCGAGTGATTGGCTTTCACGGTTGGTGATCTGTTTTGTGATTTTAAGTTGCCTCATTTACAATGGATTTTTTAAAGTTAAGGATGACAAATCTCTAAGTATGCTGGCGTGCTACAGGCTAGTTGGCAATTTCAATTGATTGTGGTCTGTTATAATAATGGTTCCAGATCTCATGTAGATTCACATGAAGCATTTCATTCAATGGTATCAGGTTATCGACGATGAACATCTTGTTGTGCAGCACCTGCATTTCGCCATTTGAGTCTTCCCAGCGTATATCACACAGCACTTCGTCACCCAATTGCTTCAAAGGCACGACGACGCAGTTTGCGGACGGGATGTTATAATGTGCATTGTACCTTTTTTCTTTTGGAGGGATGATCCTGTATGGCTTATTTATATGTATTGACATGATTTTTAATGTTTTGTTGATCAAATTCGAAGGATTTCTATGCGAAGCAATGTTCCACAACCTCGATGTCGCCGAGCAGCACCCGGTTAATGTTTGAAAGATGACCTTGCTCACTTTTGTCGCAAAGCGAAAAAGCCTTTGCTGAAAGACCAGCGGTTCTATGATGTTTCAGACGTTTGGTATACGTTTCCGCCGACACCGGCAGATCGTAGTTGATGATGGTTGTTACCTCCGTCATGCTCATGGAAGATGCTGCGCTTTCTGTCGCTACCAGCACACTGGTCGAGTTATTTCGAAAGTTCGAGAGACTCCTCACTTTCGTGCGCTCGCTCTTGTTGTCGTGAATGGATTCGGCAGTGATGCCTGCGCGATTAAGTTTGTCAGCAAGCTGGTCGGCCGCAAAATTCGTCCTTACATAGACGATCGTATTGAAGAACTGTTCAGTAGTAAGAAGGTTGACAACCAGTTCAGATTTCTGCTGTTCTGAGATCAGGTATACAAACTGCTGAAAACTTCCGGTGGTGTGCAATTGTGGTGTTTCGTGATGTATAATTTCGAACGACATAGCATTAACTGTTAGAACCCTTTTGCCTGTGACCTTCACCGGCTTGTTAAGAATCTGACGGTTCATTACGGCAGGTAATGGAGCGCCAAAATCAAAATGTTAATTGAGGAGAGAATTAAGTTCCGATTCCAGGGGAGGGTTTCGAAGTGAGTTAACAGAATCCGCAATTGAATTTACTAAAGGTAGTTCTTTTAAAGTCAGAAACCTATTCCTGCGCTCACCTGTACGCACGTTTCTGCGAAATAAGTGAATGCTGGCGGCTGGGACATACGCACCGCGGAAGGCAGGCCATTCAGACGGTATTTGAAGCGTCTGTTTATGCTTTTCTGCATTTCACTTATCTTGCAGACTCAGGCTTACGAAATGCCCCTTTTCATTGACTCGTTGAAAAAACTTCCTGAATACAAGGCCATTCGCTACGCCTATCTTACAATAAACTTTATGCCGGAGCCGATTAACTCAGAAGCTTTGTAATTATGGAAACACCCCTTGATCTCGAATTGCAACCCGACCAGCAAAGAAAATACCCGGTGTCACTGCGAAGGTATCTTGTGTTGGTTCTCATATTGATCGTAATTAATATTTTCTCGTATACTGTTACATTGCTCACGTCACCGCGTTTCGGGTTGAATCTAGCACTGGTAACATCAATCAATACTATGACGTGGGTATTGCTGCTATGCAGTATACCAATAGGACTGCTAGTTGCATTGATACGTTACAAAGGATTGTCGTACCGGGAGAAATACATACCTGCAATTCTTCTGGTTTACTTTGTTGTGGAAGGTTTGATTTTCATAGCGAGTTTCGTGCCAGCGATTATACTCTTATTGGAAAGATAGATGCCATCAAAAAAACTCAGTAGCGAACCCAGTTAAGCCAAAGGGTGAATTTTGTCTCGAGCGATTTATGCCTTCGGATTGTTTCTGAAAGTTTCGTTAAAGGTCACAACGTCTCATTCAACCATTTAAAGAACTCTCTCTGCCATACAATAGCATTCTGCGCATGTAGCACCCAGTGGTTCTCGTTGGGCAGATACAACAATTTGCTTTTGATGCCGCGCAGCTGTGCAGCCTGGAATGCTTCGAGGCCCTGGCCGGTAGGAACGCGGTAGTCTTTGCCGCCCTGAACGATCATCATGGGAGTGTCCCACTTATCGACCAAAGCGCTGGGATCGAACTGGCTATAGCTTTTTTGCGCCGCAGCATTATTCTTGTCCCAATAAGGTCCACCGTAGTCCCAGTCTACGAAGAACAATTCTTCGGTTGTTCCATACATGCTTTTGAGATTAAAGATACCGTCGTGCGCGATGAAGGTTTTGAAGCGTTTGTTGTGAATTCCTGCGAGGTAAAATGCCGAGTATCCGCCGTAGCTCGGCCCCACGCATCCCAGCCGGTTCGAATCGACATAGCTTTCTTTCGCAACGTCATCTATAGCGCTCAGGTAATCATTCATTACCTGGCCTCCGTGATCTTTGCTGATCTGCTCATTCCATGCAACGCCATGGCCAGGCATTCCACGCCTGTTGGGTGCCACAACGATGTAACCGTTCGCAGCCATCAGCTGGAAGTTCCAGCGAAAGGAATAGAACTGTGATAAAGCGGACTGCGGGCCACCCTGACAATACAACAACGCCGGATATTTTTTCTTCGCATCAAAATCAGGTGGATAGATCACCCAGACCAGCATCTTTTTGTTGTCGGTAGTATTCACGTATCGTCGTTCGACCTTGCTCAGCGAAAGTTTGCTATAGGTATCATCGTTGATATGCGTGAGCTGAGTCATCTGTCCGCTCGTTACGTTCACGGTATACAGTTCGGCAGCGTGGTTCATATCCATGCGGGCAACGATGAGCGTATTTCCGGACTGCGCAACAATGTCACTGATATCGAACTCACCTTTGGTGACCTGCCTGACCTGTGGCTCGACGTCATTTAGTCCCGGATAATTCACCTGGAAGAGCTGAACGGTGCCATCAACCGGCGCAGTAAAGAAGAGCCTGGTTCCATCCTGGCTCCAGGTGAAATCACTGACAGTGCCATCCCAACTTTGTGTGAGGTTAACGATTGACGTAGTGGTTTTCACCACGAGATCGTTCTTGTCCGACTCATAGCCATCGCGTTTCATGCTCAGCCATGCCAGCACTCCTTTCGGCGAGTACTGAGGTTTTGTGTCGTAGCCCATCATACCTTCGGTGAGATTGGTAGTCTTGCCGGTCGCCACTTCGTATGAGTAAATATCTGTGTTGGTGCTTACTGCGTAGTCTTTACCGTATTTCTTCTTGGTTACATAAAGAACATATTTGCTGTCCGGGCTCCAGGTGTAATCCTCTTCGTCGCCAAATGGTTTTTGCGGGCAATCATAGGGTTCATTCTCCATGAGGTCTTTTGCTTCGTTCTCTCCCTTGCGTGTGAGCAGGAGGTGGCTGAAGCTTCCATCTTCCCACTCATCCCAGTGGCGGTAGTTGAGTGTTTCGTAGATCTGTGCATTGGCTTTGTCGAGGTCCGGGTAAAAGTCCTGTGCCGAAACTTTTTTCAGTTTCACATCCTTTACGCTCAATGTATATTTTCCGTCAGGAGATACGTTGTGGTCTTTAACGAGAGTGGAAGCATTGGTAACTTCCTGTGCGGTGCCTCCCTTTAAGGGAATGCTATAATATTTTACCGAGCTCTTGTCATCCTTAATGCTCGGAGTGCTGACCTTATAGATCACGTTACCATCCTGCGAAAGGCCGAGGCCTGTGACACGTCCGAGGCTCCACATGGTTTCGGGTGTCATGACATTCTGCGAAAGGCTGACGGTCGTGATGGAAGCGAACATCAACGAAAAAAGTGTTTTCATGGTGATGAGTTATTGAGCAGCGCTTGTTTGGCGCATAGGCAATTTAAGGGAAAAGAGGAGGAAATGAAACCTTAAAGAAAGGGCAAGTTGTGAGTCAGTTCCCGTTCGATTGACGATTGATGATCTTTGAGGTTGGTAAGCAGTCTGGCGGGATAGTTATTTCACGACTCGAGGGTGCAAAGGCTCGTATCTGCATGAGGGATTGGAGGCTTGCCTGAGCCCGAAGCGGGAGGTGCGTGGGATGGCGAGGCCGAAAAGCCCGACCCGAGCGGGCCGCTGTGATCGGAGTGTTACATTTGTTCGAGGGGCATGCCCGGCTATTTTTTCTTTTTTGAAGTCTGATCGCATCTTTCCGCGTTAGCAAGTGAAGATACGGCCTTCACATCAGATCGTATTTTTTCAACAACGCACGGATCGCTTCAATGGAAACTCGCGGGTCCTGGTCGGGCTCTATTCCGACGTTGACATGTCCGCCTTTGCATGGGAACAATAACACGGTGAAATTTCCATAGCGGATGACGAAGTATTCAAGGCCTCCGCAATCTATGTTGCCGCGCTGCGATGCGAGTTTGATCAACGTAGGATTTACGAGCAACTCTTCGTACTTGTCCGATTCGCCTGAGCTCACATTTGCAAGATCGGCGCGTTGATCCATTGTTAAGGTGTTGTCAATGTATATGGCTATATACCTGACGTGATTGGAGATGCCGAATATCTCTTCGGTCAATGGTTTTCTGTCTTTCATGAGATGGCAGGTTGCCTCCGGTAAAACGTGCCCTGATGAAAATTGTTTCCAGTGTGCGATGGTTTACAAACGCGGCAGAAGAGTTATTTCAGACAGTCGTGGAAAAGTTAAGTCTTGTATCGGTATGAGTCGAATGGGCACAGCTCATGCGCTGTTGCACGATGACTGCCGATACGATTGTCAATAGCCCGATGGCCAAAACGGGTGCGGTCATTCCGTAGTGATCCGCAATCAAACCGGTAAGTACGGCTCCGATGGCATAACCGAGATCGCGCCACAACCGGAAGATGCCGATGCTCGATGGTCGCTGATCAGGATGTGTGTAGTCTGATATCGCAGCGAGAAATGTTGGATAGACGATGGCTGTTCCGATCCCGAGCAACGACGACAGTCCGATGAAGGTGACAAAGGAGTTTGCCCAAAGCATGGCTACAAGGGAGAGACCTTGCAGCAGCATTCCGAGGAACAACAAATTTCGTTTACAGTATTTGTCGGCGAGTGAACCGGTGAACAATTGCCCAATGCCCCAGACGGCAGGATAGGTGGCTGCGATGATTCCGATGTCGCCCAGGCTGAAGCCTTTCGATGCAAGCAAAATTGGAAACAGTCCCCAGACCATTCCATCATTGAGGTTGTTGACAAGACCTGCCTGCGTGATGGAACCGAGATTCTTATGCGTCCATGTCGTTTCCCAAAATACATTTCGAAGTTTTGGGATCTGGCTAGACCTGGATTCAAGCGTGACATGATTTTTGGTGTCTCTGACAAACAAGCTGGCGATGAATCCTATAACGGCCAACGCTATGCCGATGACAAAGGGATAGGGGCGCACGCCATATTCCTGCGCGATCCATCCGGTGGAGAAGGCAGTTGCTGCCAGCGCGATATATCCGGCAAATTCGTTGAGGCCCATTGCAAAACCCCGGTTCCTTTCTCCAACCAGGTCGATCTTCATCACAACGGTGCTCGACCACGCAAGTCCCTGGTTAATTCCGAGCAGAACATTGGCGAACATGACCCACGACCAATCCGGTGCATACATCAGGATGATCGGCACAGGCAGTGCGAATAGCCACCCCGTGATCAGCAGCCTTTTCCGGCCCCAGCTGTTGGCCAGAGCACCCGTGAAGAAATTGGTGATCGCCTTGGCAATACCAAACACAACGATGAACGACAGTATAGCAGTTTTTGCGGCGAGTGCGAAATCAGCCTCGGCGATTTGGGGAATGATGGTTCTCTCCAACCCGATCATGCCCCCGACAAATGCGTTGACGATCACCAATAGAGAGAATTGTTTCCAGTTCCTTGCCAGTCCCTGCTCATAGGTTATGTTGCGTTGTTCGGTCGCTTTCATTTTTTCCGGGGTCTGCTGAAAAGAAAATTGTAGCAAATGGAGGGAATGCAGATGTCTGTTGTGCTGACCAATGTGCCAACGCCGACGAGTGTCAACCCGAGCGCCCATGCCGCGATGGTGTAATGCATGGAGAACAGGTAAATGGTAACCATCAGCCAAACGCTGGCAACCCCGCATGCGAATCTTCCCTGGCTTGTCCTTGGCGGGATCGCCGGTCGCCCGACGACATGCCTGACCACATGATTATATAAATAGTCGAACGGGTGCCGCGGGAGCCATGCGGCGGCAAATGCGACAGCCATGGTGAATGAAAGTAATGGAATGCTTTCAGCGATAATGCCTGTGCCGGCAAGAACGACGCAGAGGGCATACGCAAAGCGCAGCCCTAACCGATAAGCCCTGATCTCTTCGTCTGTTAAGTGGTAACCCTGAATCTCCAGACGATGACGGGTTGTTGAAATAGCCTGATGTGGATTCATATAGGTAATTTTAAAATTTACACAGTTGATCACCTGATCGCGCAATGATTGCCTCCCGCCTCGAGGTCTGCCAGGATTTGTCCATCTGCGGAACCTTTCCTGTTGATCGTGGCAATGGTGGTGTAGTTGGGTGGTGTGGGAGGTATTTTCGACATTGCATATTCTACAAACTCCGTTTCGTGCATGTCGGTCATTTTACTTCGTGCGCTGATGTTCGCTATCGTATCGCCGATGATCCTGTTGTCGAACTTTATGGTGTCGGAGGTGTGCGCAGGCAAAACAATGGCATCGGGGTTCATGGAAAGAATTTGCCGGACTGAATGATAAAGCGCTTTTGACTTTTCAATGGCTTCAGACTGTTCTGCTTTCAGGTCGGGACGGCCGATCCCGTCGACAAACAACGTGTCGCCGGTAAAGATGGCGCTGTCGTCGAGCACGAAGCTGGTGCTCTCCCACGTATGGCCTGGAGTGTGGAGGAATTGTATCGCCGAATGCCCGACTTTGATGGTTTCCCCGCTGGCGATTGGCGTGAAATCAAAATCAACGTTTGCCTTGTCGATCATCAGATGCTTTGCGCCTGTAGCGGACGCGAGTTCCCGGGTTCTGGAAACATAGTCGGCATGAACATGAGTGTCCATGACATATTTGATGGTCCATCCATTTTTGTTAGCGATCTCCTGATAAACCTTTGGACTCAAGGACGCATCGATGACCACGGCTTCGCCGTTTGACCCCATTATGTAGGAAAGAACACCTTTTGCCGTTCGCCTTATCTGAAGTATGGTAACATCATTCAATGACAGCCGAGCGGTGTTCCACGCGTAGTTCCAGGCCTTCATTCCGCCTTCCAGAGAAAATGCGTTCACTCCTTTTGCCTGCAGTGCTCTCGATGCAAGCAGACTTGTTCGCCCTGCAGCGCATACTGTTACAACCGTTGCATTGTCAGGGATCTCCAGTGTGTCGAGTACGGTGTTGTCTCCGGCATTCAGTCGCTTGTACGCATCGACATGAGTGCTTCCGGCGATCTGCCATTCAGTTCGCTGATCCGCAGGTCTGACATCGAGGATAGAGACCTCTTCGTTTCCGTTCAGCTTCTCTTGCAATTTTTCAACCGTAATGATCTTTTCATCCATAACTTGGTCAGTTCGATTCTACAGGCAAACCCATCATTGCCCAATCGGGAAATCCTTCTTCAAGGCGTTTTGCCTTGTATCCTGCTTTGGTGAGCAGTGCTACAGCCTCATCTGCAAACACACAGAACGGGCCGCGACAATATGCTATGATCTCGTTGCGTTTTGGCAACTCTTTGAGTCGCTCCGATAATTTATCGTGTGGGATAGAGATTGAATTGGCAATATGACCCTTGCGATATTCCGTTTCGGGACGAACATCCACGATCGTCACTTTGCCGGACTCCATCTTACCGATCAGGTCATCGATCGTTACCGATTCGAATTTGAATTTCGAGTGGCGGAAATCCCTGACGAGCTTTTCGATAGACGCGAACCGTTCGACACCGA
>CBHTUB010000253.1:0-8527 GCA_966095595.1 uncultured Chryseosolibacter sp.
GATCGATCATCTGCTCCTGTCCAACGATAACTTTCCCGATCTCCTCACGGATCCTTTTCATGCTGTCGTTGAGTGCTGAGAGGTCGACTCGGTTGTCAAATACTTTGTGTTCCATGGTAATGGTCAATTATTATAAAAATCTTCAATGGCGCTATTGAGCTGCAGCAACTTATCGCCCGTGATTTTTTCCGATCCCTGTATGCTGCCGATCAGGTCAAACAAGGCACGAATGTCAGAAAAATTTTTGCCGGATCTAAGGGATAGTGTCTGCAAGAATTCGTCGTCGATATGATTGGTGTCCAATCTATACTGCGAGCGTATCTGCTCGAACAGGAACTGGATCTTTTTCTCTGCGATGTTCTTGTGGTTGGCGGTCTGATAGTAGAGGTTACCGATCGTAGCGACGAACTCGAGGGTTGTATTTTTGAGGGGCGTGATAACGGGAATAATCCGCTGGCGCCTTTTTGCTTCGAATACCATGAACAGCAATATCGAACAGATCGTCAGGTAATAGGCCCAGCTCAGGGATTCCTGTGATAAAATAAATCTCAGCGGGGACTTAACTTCCTGTTTGCCGAGGTGATAATATTCTGTCCAGTAAAGCTCTCCGGGAACATAGGCAAGCGTGTTTGATATAAATTCATGGTTGGCGGCATCCAGCATATAAATATTTGTGAACGCCAGCGGGGTGGTGTTCAGAATCAGATAACCCTTGCCCCAATTTACTTTTATTGTTACCGGCTCGCCGTCTTCATTTCGCGCGACAATGGTCGTTCTCAATGAATCTACATTCGTGAAGTAGTTGTTAATGCTGCTGGCACGGTACCAGAAAGCTTGTTCCGTATCCAATGATAGATTGGTAAACTGCAGGTAGGAGCTATCGTTTTGCGAAAAGAGGCGATTGTCGAAAATCTTGTCGGTAACGTCGAGCTTGAGCGTATCGGCGAATGCTCCCGAGAATGAATGTGCAGATATCAGCGCCTTTCCGCCATTCGCTATGTGGTTGAGCAACACATCGGCATCGGCATCGCCCGGAACGAATTTGCTTGCGACAAGCAACAGATTGGTTTGAGCACCCAGCGAATCCCTGAGCTCATATAAGGTCTTATAGGTGTGCTTCAGTGATGACGCCGTTGACGGCAAAAGGCGATAGAGACAGTATCCGCCATAGGGATCCTTGTCATCATGTGCGAATGTGACGGTCCAATCGAACTGTTTGGGAGCCATCATTTTCACAGTGACGAATATGAAAAAGGCGAGTGACACGTAGAGTATGTATTTCCAATCCTTCTTCATCACCTGACAACTTGTTTCCAGTTCGAAAATACAGACTGTGCTTCCTGAAAGATTTCGCTGGTCACGCCAAAGTTACCATACCAGGCATAGTCAAAGTAGTAACTGAGATCATCGAGGCCCTCCCTTAGTTCGCCTTGCTGGAGCTCACCGACATATTCATGGTTTGTTTTACCCGGTTCCCAGCGTATCAAATGTTTATCGGAAAGTATCTTAAGCGCATGAAGGAACAAAAGGCGCACACCCCTTCTGTAATCCCCCTGGTCAACGGCCTCGCGGATCAGCTGATCAAAGTCCATCTCGTGGATGTTCTCTTCGATGACACCCATTTTCACCGGTGCTCCACGCGCACCAAACAATACCTTGAATGCGTTCACCCGAAGTATCAGCATGACGAGCGCAATGACTATACCGATTCCGATCACATAAATAAGGATCTTCAACCATCCCATACCTGTGGCCGCACCAAAGATCGACCTCAGGATCTCGCCGAACCACCGCATGATGCGCGACCAGATACTCTCGGCTGCGGAAGGAGGTTGTTTATAATGCATGTCTGAGTCTTCTTTCAGCTCGCGCATCACCTCCGAATCGAATGCCCTATGCTGCAGTACGGTAGAATCGTCGGGGATCAGAATTACAGCGGTGTCGTCTGTTGACAGTGAGTCAGGTTGATTGGGAGCAGGAATAAGCTCATCAACCTCCGCATTGACAGATGCGGAGCAGTGAGCAATTAAAAGGATCAGTACAGCAACGTTTCTAAAAATCTTCATTAGCGGGGGCTGGATTTTGATCCGCCTGGCCAAGGTTGCCGATCTGATTCATCAGCCCTTTGGATTCCTTCATCTCCACAAGATTAAAGTATTGGAAGGCTATGCCCACATAGGGAAGCGCATACATGAGAAACACTGTAAGGTAGTATAAGCTCATCAGCACGGTCGAGATGATCTGCATCGTCGAAGACGGCTCTGTCACCGTACCGGAAGTAACATCGTGAAGCGTTGTGGTCAACGTGATCGCATACCACGGAATAAGAAAAATGTAGGCAACAACTCCTCCGACCAGTGACAGTACGAGTATCAGACCAAATGTGCTCCACCACTTGCCACGAACCAGGTATAATGATCGGTTGACCGCCTCAATGAAGCCAACTTTCTCGTAGGCCCTTATAAAAAAGATGAACACCGTGCCGACCGTCAAATAGAAAAAGCCAATGCCGACCGCAAGAAAACCGAAGAATGCAATGGCGAAGGAACCCTGGGCTACGAACGTGAGTGGAATGATCACAACAACACATGCGGCGACGAGCAGCACATAATAGAGAATGATCGTTCCAAGGTACATGAAGAACGTACTCCGAACACGTGCCCAAACTTCTTCAACTGAAATTTGATTCGTTTGTTTTTCCTCGTAGAGTATGATGTAGCTGTTTGTCGTCGCGAGAATGGCCACAAAGCCGATGAAGAAAAAGACCATCATGAACACGATCTGTGCCCAGAAAGACGGAGACATAAAACTTTCCATATCCGCCGGATAGCCGGATGTCGCTGCGGCCATCGTGTTTCTCAGGAACTCACCGTAGAATGATCCTATGAGCAAGCTCGCGATGAGAACGGGAGGTCCTGCAATGTAAAGAATGCTCTTTCCAAACGATTTGAAATTTTGTTTGACGAACTCGAATGTGGCATTGAGCTTTCTGCCAAAGTCGCGAGTCCGATGAAAGTCAATGATGGCGATGTTTTCCATGTCTTTTTAGTAGGGTCGGGTAAATTACAAAATAATAGACCATCAAAAGGGTCGATGCAATGATAATTATGAGTTTGATGCTCCAGTGCATGAATTCATAACGCGTGATAAATGATTCTATAAATCCTGCAATGACAAAAAACGGAACCAGCCCTACCATGATCTTCATGCCTTTTATAGAACCCTGCTTGAATGACTCCAGCCTCGAGTAGGTACCCGGAAATATGAGACTGTTCCCCATGAGAAACCCTGCGCCACCGGCAATAACGATTGCGCTGAGCTCGATCGTACCGTGAAGCATGATCACCGGCAGTGCATGTACCAGAGAGCTTTCCTTATAAAAAAAAGACAAAAAGGCACCGAGCATGATGCCATTTTGAAATAATCGATAGGCAGTTCCGACCGAGCAAAATATGCCGTACACAAATACATTGAACGAAACCATGATATTGTTCAGCGTGATCATGAAGAACATATTCCCCTCGTCGAACATGCCATATACCCCGGTCGGAGTTCCATTCTTTATATTCTCCAGGGTCATGTTGATGTAGTCATCGCCCATGATCAGTCTTGCAAAACTTTCGTCATAGATCGCCGAGATCACGCCCATCAAACCTGCAATGACGAATACCAGGAAAGAGTAGAACAGCGGCTTTCGTGCGTCATACATGGCCAGGGGCACATCGTATTTCCAGAATGTGATAAAACGACTGCTGTCCTCCGGCTTATTGCGATATATGCCTGAACGTATCTTTGCCGCAAGCGCATTGAGGTAATTTGCCGTCCTGGTATTCGGATATTTTGTTCGGGCGTATGACAGGTCGTCCGTAACCTGAATGTAGAGCTGCGCCAGCCTATCAGGATCGCCATCCTGCCGCTTGATCGCCTCTTCGAACAATTGCCAGCGCGCTTTGTTTTGCTTAACGAATGCTGATTCCTTCATGATCAGTTGGCGGCTGCGACATCGATCACATTATTCCAGACGCGCGCAAGATTTTTATAACAGATCTTCTCGATATCCTCGGCACTGTAACCGCGTTTTAATAACACCGCGATGAGGTTGGGATAGGCAGCAACATCTTTCAGACCCAACGGCAAGCTGTCGCCAACGCCATCGAAGTCCGAGCCAAGCCCAACGTGATCGACACTGGTCAGTTGCACGACGCGATCGATGTGATCGGCCACGCGTTCCACGTCAGAGTAAAGTTCCTTGTGTCTTTTTCCGAATTGCTCTATGATCGGCTGCGCTTCTGCGTCGGCGGATGTGAGTTTCTTTTCGGTCAACATGATCTCGAGCGAATCCCTCAGGGCATCATTGCTGCGGGCGACTGAATCAATGAAAGACGCTCCGAAGTTGATCTGAATAACGCCTCCATTTTTTGCCAGCGCCCTGATCATATCGTCGCTCATATTACGCTCAAAGCCGGGTGTGAAATAGCGGCATGACGAGTGTGAAGCGATAACCGGTGCCTTTGTGATCTTCAGCACGTCGTAAAAGGCACTGTCCGACACGTGTGATATATCGACCATAATGCCGACATTATTCATTTCAGCGACAACCTTCTCGCCAAAGGGACTCAGGCCATTCCAAATTCTTGTAGTGTCGTAGGAGGAATCGCAGATCTGATTATTCGTGCGATGGGTGAGCGTGACATAACGGATACCGCGGTCGAAAAAGTATTTTACGTTAGCAACACTATCTCCGATCGGCGCACCGTTCTCCATGCCCATCGGAAGTGAGATCTTTCCGGCCTTTGTATTGGCTTCCACTTCGTCTGGTGTTCGTGCCAGGGCAAATTTGTCGGGATGAGCGTTGACAATGCCCTCGATCATGTTGATCAGCGAATCCGCAAGCTCCTTCCCCTTGTCCGGTTTCGATTGATAGGTAGAAGGAATGTAGATGGACATGAAAGGCGCATCGAGTCCTCCCCTCCTGGCGCGTTCATAGTCAAAGTCGCCTTCGTTGGTGCTGATGGGGATTCCGAGAAATTCCTTTTCGAGCCTGAAGTGTTTGACACGCAGCCTGTACGGAAGGTCAACGTGAGTGTCGGTGATGATATAAGTTTGCGCCAGGGAATCGGCTATCTTTTGTACGGCTTCGTCGGACATCGTGCTGTAATCGATTTTTTTCTTTTCGATCGACGTACAGCTGGTCACGGCCAATAATAAAATCAGATACAGGAGGTAATTCATTTTCATATTGCGAAATTGTGGCAATTTTCAACCCGAAAAGTTATTGATTTTTTAAGGCGATGCAAACGATAAGTGTAAGTACAACCCAGAACGTCTCAATTCAGTATCCTCTCGCCAGCGTTGGCGAACGTATCCTCGCCTATTTCATCGACCGGCTGATCATGGTGATTTTTGCCATTATCAGCGTTTTCGCGGTCTACAATCTGGCACAGACTGCCGTATGGGCGTACATCATGGTCATCGTTCTTCCTCTGCTACTTTATAGCCTCGTCTTTGAGATTGTGATGAAAGGTCAGACACCCGGAAAAAAGGCAATGAATATCCAGGTCATCAAGCTCGACGGTACCGAGCCCGGCTTCGGAGAGTATGTGCTGCGGTGGATATTCTCGATCGTCGACTTCGGTTTCTTCGGAGGCATCATTGCATTTCTTCTGATCATCATCGGAGGCAAGGGCCAGCGCCTCGGCGATGTCGTTGCCGGAACGACCGTCGTAAAGCTTATACAGCAAAAAGAGATCAGCTCCGAGGAGATCTTTATCACCCCCGAAACGAATTATGAACCCATGTTCCCGCAAGCATCACAGCTCAATGCGCGCGATCTCGAGATCATCCAAAAAGCCATCGACGCCAATTCGAATTTCGGAAATGAAAAACCCCTCCCCCGCGCGGCTGAAAAGGTAAAGGAGATCCTCGGCGTTCAATCGAACATGCCGCCGCGTGAATTTCTTTATCTGATCGTGAAGGATTACCATCACCTGAACTCTATTTGAAAACAGAATTACTTCCCGAGATCACGAAAGCACAGCTTGCGTTAAGGAACGGACAGGACAAGCCGGAAATATGGGTGGCATATAACAACGTTGTCTACGATGTCACCGCTTCACGCCTCTGGCGAAATGGCAAACACTATGAGCACTGGGCCGGTCAGGACCTGACCGATGAACTCCCCGATGCACCGCATACTGAAAACGTATTCGACAAATTCAAGGCAATCGGTCGCCTGAAGGTCTGACGTTCATGCGCTTTAGCGGCATGATTGTTTTTACTCTCACCGGTAAATTTTAGCTTTACCATTATTTTAATTAAAACGACACTTCGAAATGATCCTGATAGCCGACAGCGGAGGTTCAAAAACTGATTGGAGGTTTATAAAAAAAGATGGCACGATCGGGCAGGCGAGCTCGCCCGGGTTCAATCCATATTATCAGCCCGCAGAGGATCTCGAAAAAAGTGTACGTGAAGTTCTTGTACCCGCAGTAGGCCAGGCGAGTGAGCCGGTCACAGAAATATACTATTATGGAGCTGGCGTCTCGTCAGAAAAAAATCAGGAGACGGTAAGGAATATCCTGCTTCAGTTCTTTCCTGGCGCGAAGATCGAGATCGGTTGGGATCTCATTGCTGCGGCGCGCGCGCTGTGCGGTCATGAGCCGGGTATCGCCTGCATTATTGGCACCGGATCAAACTCTTGCCTGTATGACGGTGAAAAAATAGTTGAAAACGTCGCCAACCTTGGCTGGATCCTTGCCGACGAGGGATCGGGAGCAAACATCGGAAAAAAGTTTCTCATCGATTATTTGCGCGGCCAGATGCCGGCGAAACTTGCAGGGGAATTCCGCGCGAGGTTCCCACAATCGAGAGAAGAGTTTCTCGAGAGCGTCTACCAGAAAGAAAAACCCAGCGCTTTCCTCGGGAGCTTCACGAAATTCATTTTCCAACACCTGAAGGAACCCTATTGCTACAAGCTGGTTTATGACAGCTTCGCCGAGTTCTACGAGAACAACGTGATGAAATATCCGAACTATCAGAACTTGAAAGTTCATTTTACCGGTTCGGTCGCATTCTATTTCAGTGACTTGCTACGGCAGGTCGCCAATGACAAAGGCATCACCGTAAAAAACATTCTTGAAGCGCCGATCGCTGGACTTACGTTGTATCACACTCAAACAAAGACGCAACGCGCCTGAAAAATATCTATGTCTTCGACTACAGAATCATCGTCAAACTACAACGACCTGGAAAAGATGAGTGTTCATGATCTGCTCGTGAACATGAATAAAGAAGACAAGACGGTTCCACTTGCAATTGAAAAGGCTATCCCTCAGATTGAGGCGCTTGTGAACGTCGTAGTCGACAAGATGAGCAAAGGAGGGAGGTTATTTTACATCGGAGCCGGAACGAGTGGTCGTCTCGGGATTCTGGATGCTTCTGAAATTCCTCCAACCTACGGAATGCCACATGGGCGTGTTATCGGGATAATCGCCGGTGGAGACAAGGCCATACGTACGCCTGTCGAGAATGCTGAAGACGATTTTGAGCAGGCATGGAAAGATCTGCAATCCCACAACATCTCGGGAGATGATGTTCTGATCGGTATCGCGGCATCCGGCCGAACACCTTACGTTATTGGCGGTCTCCGGTCCGCACGTAACAACGGTGTGGTTACAGGCTCGATTAGCTGTAACGCCGGCTCCGAAGTGGCCCGCAACGCCGACCATCCGGTTGAAGTGATTGTCGGCCCCGAGTTTGTCACGGGAAGCACACGCATGAAATCCGGCACAGCACAAAAGCTTGTCCTTAACATGATCTCCACATCGACGATGATCAAGCTTGGTCGAGTGAAGGGCAATAAGATGGTGGACATGCAGCTCACCAACAAAAAGCTGGTGAATCGCGGTGCACGCATGATCATGGAAGAGCTTTCTGTCGATGAGAAAGAAGCCGAACGATTGCTGTCTGAATTTGGTTCTGTCCGAAAGGCCATTGAAAGCCGAAAAGGACATGCACGAAATTGAACCATATTACAACTGGCTAAAATACTACGACCCCGCACAGGATGAACGGTCGCCCTTCTTCGGCAAACAGTACAACTACGACCAGTATTCTGAAACCATCTACGGCTACTACATCGACCCGGCGTGGGACAACATGGGCTCCGAGACTCTTTATCTGAAAGTTTTGTACGCCGATTATGAAGCCGGCTTTACCGTGATAGAGTTCATCGGCGAATGGAATGATGCGATCAACAACGACATCATGACCCTGAAACGAAACATCATAGAGCATTTCATCAATGAAGGCATCAACAAGTTTATTCTGATCGGCGAGAACATCATGAATTTTCACGGCTCGGACGATTGCTATTACGAAGAGTGGTTTGAAGACGTAGAGGATGGCTGGATCGCGGCGGTGTCATTCCCGGATTTTGTTCAGGACGAATTCCGGAAATACCGCGTCGACAACTATATCAATATGGGCGGGACGTTGCAGATCGACAAGTGGCGAACCCTCATGCCGC
>CBHTUB010000254.1:0-8436 GCA_966095595.1 uncultured Chryseosolibacter sp.
GTTATATTCCAGCAATATTAAACTTTATGCGACATCACCTGACATTGATTTGTGCATTTCTTTTTCTCGTTCTTTTTGCCTTCTCTTCATCGGCGCAAGGGAAAAATGAGTTGCTCCGGTATGTGAATCCTCTTATAGGTACGCATAGGATGGGCCACACGTTCCCCGGTGCAACGGTGCCTTTCGGCATGGTTCAGCTGAGCCCGGATACGGATACCATACCCTATGATGCCAATGGAAAATACAACCCCGATGTTTACAGGTATTGCGCGGGGTATCAGTATGACGATCCTACGATTGTCGGGTTTAGTCACACGCATTTCAGCGGGACGGGGCACTCTGACCTCGGCGATTTCCTGCTGATGCCTACCACGGGAGCGCTTCAGTTGAATCCGGGAACCGGGTCGAATCCCGAAAGCGGATTCAGATCGACATATTCACATGAGAAAGAATCCGCGGAGCCAAATTACTACCGCGTATTCCTGGATGAGCCGAAAGTGACGGCAGAACTGACGACCACGTCGCGGGTGGGATTTCATCAGTACTCATTTCCGGCAACAAATGAAGCGCATATCGTATTAGATCTCATCTATGGCATCTACAATCACTCCGAAAAAAATGTATGGACTTTTGTGCGGGTGGAGAACGACACGCTCGTGACAGGTTACCGCCAGACTACGGGATGGGGGAGAACGCGTGTTCTCTATTTTGCCATGATCTTTTCCAAACCATTTGCATCGTACGGGGCCCGGGATTTCTCGCAGCCGAAAGTTTACCGGGGGTTCTGGAGAAAATTCGATCAAACACGAAATTTTCCGGAAGTGGCCGGGGAGAAGATCCGCATGCATTTCGATTTTCAGACAACGGCAAATGAAAAAATAAAAGTGAAGTTCGCGCTCTCTCCGGTAAGTGTGGCGGGCGCATTGAAAAACCTCAACTCTGAAATTCCGCATTGGGATTTTGAAAAAGTAAAGGATGCCGGTCAACAGAAATGGTCGGAACAATTGGATAAAATAAGGATCGAGTCGCTGACTGAAAATGACAAGACCAATTTCTACACGGCGATGTATCATGCTTTTCTTGCGCCGACGGTGTACATGGATGTTGACGGCCAATACAGGGGTCTCGATCAGGCCATTCACCAGGCCGGTGATTTTGAGAACTACACTACTTTTTCGTTATGGGACACGTACCGTGCCTTACATCCGCTTTTCAACCTCGTCGAGCCCCGAAGGAACAGCGATATGGTCACGTCGATGATGGCACATTACGATCAGAGTGTTCATCACATGCTCCCGATATGGTCGCACCATGCCAACGAAAATTGGTGCATGATAGGTTATCACAGCGTATCAGTGATTGCTGATGCCATCATCAAGGGCACCTATCAGGGAGATCCGCGCGAAGCTTTGGCAGCCTGCGTTCGCACCGCAAGGAACGGGCGATACGACGGGCTGGATCAGTATATCAGCAAGGGATTCATTCCCGATGATAAAGGTTCCTATGCCGTATCGAAAACACTCGAATATGCGTACGATGATTGGTGTATCGTGCGTATGGCGGCCAGGCTTGGCATTGACTCGATCGCCAGGGAGTTTGGTCAACGTTCGGAGAATTGGAGAAACGTCTATGATGCGACCACAGGTTTTATGCGTCCGAGATTATCCGGCGGCGAGTTTAGAAAGGAGTTCGACGTGTTGAGTACACACGGTCAGGGGTTCATTGAAGGCAATGCGTGGAATTACAGCCTGTTCGTTCCGCATGAGCCCAAAGCCATGATCGATACCATGCGCGGTCAAAAAAACTTTGTGCGGCATCTTGATTCGCTGTTCACCATGGAGTTGCCGGATGAATTCTTCGCCGACACCGAAGATGTCACGCGCGACGGCATTATCGGAAACTATGTACACGGGAACGAGCCGTCACACCACGTTCCCTATTTGTACAACTGGACAGCCCAATACTGGAAGACGCAGGAACGTGTGCGCATGATCCTGCGAAAGCAATATTCGCCGACGCCTGGAGGTTTGGGTGGAAATGATGATTGTGGTCAGATGAGTGCCTGGTATATTTTTTCGTCGCTTGGATTTTATCCCGTAGCGCCGGGTTCAGATGAGTATGCGATCGGAAGTCCACTCGTTCGTTCGGCTACGCTTTCCCTGCCGAATGGAAAGATACTTTCGATTTTGGCGGAGGGGCAAAGTGAGAAGAATATTTACGTGAAACGGATCGTACTGAACGGTACGGCATTGAAAAAACCGTTTATCAGACATGATCAACTGATGGAAGGTGGCAGGCTTGTTTTTGAGATGAGTAGCAAACATCCATAAAAGAATCCCTGGGTGGGTCAAAGAAGATACAAAATCCGTTTGTCACTGAAGTTAACCTTCAATAATTTATTTTTTATCTTTTTTCGACCTAATTTTTTCGTTGTGTTGATCTTTCGAAGATTTAAATGGTTAACTTCAATTATTCTAACTGATAACTAAGCAATTAAAACGCTCTTGATTTTTGCAACATTTTTTCAGAGTTGCGTTATGAAATTTAGTTTTATAATTGGGTGCTTTTTATTCTATGAAGAAAGTTGACTCTACTCAGGAAACGTTCAATTTATCAGTAGAAAAGGTTATTGACCTTATCCGCCAATTGAGGAACGAGCTGGTCAAGGAGTTTTTGATCGACGAAAATCTCAAGGCCTACTTCCACAAAGAATACAACCGCGAGCTAAGCAACATCAAGACCGAGTTTCTGAAAAGGGATTTGAAAGAATTGTTGATCTCTCCCGTCGACCTGAGCCATTACTCGAGCCTCATCAAGCAGATCCGCGAGTCGAATTCTGCATCACTTGCTGAGGGAAACCAGGAGTTGTTTTACAGGGAGATCGAATCGATCTTTAAAAAATATAATTATTGAGCTGCCAGTCGTAAGCCTTGGGCGGTGAAGTGATTTACGAATATGTTGTTAGTATCTTCACCTTACAGCATATCGCTTAAGCCTACAGCTTCTGATTTTCCGTCGATGACAGATCGCTATCAAGGACTTCTTCAGATGCCTGGGTTTCGGTGCCCTTTTCCCAGTTGCTTTTCAGGATCCTGTACAATCCCCAGCACGCCAGTAGTCCGAAGGGAACGGACATGAGGTTGATCATGATTCCTGAAGAAGTTGTAATGTCGATCTCCAGCAATAGTCCCGCAACCAGGATGATGCCTAATCCTCCAATATTGGCTCCTGCGTAGTAGGATATGACGCCGACAATCGCAAATCCCCATCTGGATTTGTCATACTCGAACGCCAGCTCGTAGAACGCGCGTCCGATAAAATATATCAGGAAGAGTCCGATCATGAAATGATTTGTTTTCTCCGAAGATAGGGCATTTGGAGCCAGATTTTCAGAACATCCTTCCCCAAAAGCATACATGCGTTTCAGCTGAAAGAATTGTGTAAATTCATATCACATGAACACGTCACGTATTTTGAAATGGTCTATAATTATTGCGCTTGGCGGTTTTTTATTTGGGCTGGACACCGCAGTAATCTCGGGGGCAGAGCAAAAAATTCAGCAGATCTGGCAACTTGATGCGGTTGAACACGGATTTACCGTTTCGGTTGCCTTGATCGGAACGGTGATCGGCGCGATGTTGGGAGGGATTCCATCAGACAGGTTAGGGCGTAAAAAGACGTTGCTGTGGATTGCCATATTGTTTCTGGTATCTGCCCTCGGCTCAGCCCTTGCCACCAATTGGTACGTCTTTCTGATCTTCAGATTTATCGGTGGCCTTGGCGTGGGATGCTCTTCGGTGACGGCGCCCATGTACATCAGTGAGCTTTCTCCTGCATCGCACAGGGGAAGATTTGTGGCGATGTTTCAGTTCAATGTCGTGCTGGGCATACTCATCGCCTACCTATCCAATTACCTTTTGCAGGGTATCGGCGAGAATGCGTGGCGTTGGATGTTGGGTGTGCAGGCATTTCCATCATTGTTGTTTATGGCGTTGATATTCGTTCTCCCCGAGAGCCCGCGGTGGCTGGTGGTGAAACGTAAGAAAGTCGATGAAGCTTCCGATATTCTTATGCGTATAAACAGCGAAACTGCAGCGTCGGAACTTTCTGCGATACAACGTTCCATGGGTCACGCCGGTGCCGGGCCGAAGAAGAATAACTTATTTTCCGGAAAATATAATCAGCCTGTGTTGCTCGCGATGTTCTTTGCAATGTTCAATCAGTTGTCCGGGATCAATGCCGTGATCTATTATGCTCCGCGAATTTTTGAAGAAGCCGGCTTCGGAACAGATTCCGCGCTGCTTTCAACAGCCGGGTTGGGACTCGTCAACTTTATCTTCACGCTCCTTGCCATGAACGTGATCGACAGATACGGCCGGAGAACACTGATGTTGATCGGTTCCGTCGGGTTGATCATTACACTTGGACTTGTTTCAGGTTCTTTCTATCAGGGAACTGAAGGAAGTCCCGCTATCCCGATATGCCTGTTTGCCTACATCGCTTTTTTTGCTTTTTCGCAGGGAGCAGTGATCTGGGTGTTTATATCGGAGATCTTTCCGACGGAGGTCCGCGCACAGGGCCAATCTCTTGGAAGTTTCACGCACTGGCTTATGGCAACGCTTGTTGCCTTTACTTTTCCATATGTCATGCAAAAGCTCGGAGGCGGTGTTTCGTTCACGATCTTTACTGTCATGATGATCCTTCAACTACTGTTTGTCTGGAGAATGATGCCGGAAACCAAAGGCAAATCACTCGAACAGCTGACACACGATGAAATACGTGTTTATCATTAAAGATCATTCCTGATCACGCTGATTATCAGACAACGGTATGGCTGCATACAGGGCAATAGCTGTGTAAAGCAGCTGTATTTTTACTCAAAAAGGAGTATTTACTATCTGGCCCTGCACTACGTATCTTGTAGTGTCATTTTAAAGATGTCTTTTTGACATTTCCCTCTCAGAAAGCAGTTGTGTAAATCGACTGCTTTTTTTTTGACAATCATAACCTTATGGTTTGGAATCGTTCCTGAGGCTCACCACTATCGCTCCGATAAGTGCCAGCAACGTCAACCATGAGGCGGCAGTGGTGACTTTATTGCCAACAAAATAGGCGTCGGGCTCAAAACGGAATTCGACCTGGTGAGTTCCTGCCGGAATTGCCAGTGCCCGTAAAATATAATCGGCGCGAATGATCTCAGCAGGATTGCCATCGATGAATGCCTTCCATCCCTTCGGATAATAGATCTCGGAGAATACGGCCAGTCCATCGGCTTTGCTGTTGCTCTCGTACTTCAGGTCATTGAGCGACGCCTCCTTTAACGTGATCACGGCGGTTGTATCGCCAATTACATTGGGTGATTTGAATTTCGATCCGTCTATAACGGCAATTGCTTTCGTGTTGACTTCGCAAACTTTGGCAAGCTCTTCAGCCGGAGTATTCACTACTTGTACTTCACGGACAAACCAGGCGTTGCCGTTTGCATTATTGTTGGTAATGATGTTATTCTTTCCTGGTCCGTACGGAAGATATTTGATGTTAAGCATGTTGAATCCCCCGAGTGAGCTGAAATCCAGATTGCCCTGTTGAGCCAGCGTGAAGAACTGTTGTGTCTGCCGGAAGAAGCATGAATCTATAAAATCCTGATATCTTCTGAGCTTTGCTCCATGATAGCCACCGATAGACTGATAATAATATGAGGGGCGTGCATCTGAAAATGCACCGAATGGGTTTTGTGGATTGATCACGAACACGCGATAATTCGACTTGTCTTTCAGGATCTCCTTATCAGCGTCGGTCATGGCAAAGAATGTCTTGTCGTGCTTTCTTTTGTAGTTGTCTTCGGTGAAGTAGCGTTTGTCAACTACGCTAAGGTCTATGGCGATCATTATAAAAAGGAAAGCATAGAATCCGGCAGGCGTGATCTTTTTGTGAACGTTCAGGTAGAGCAAAATAAAAATGGAAAGAATGAAAGCAAGCGACCTGAATGCATCCGATCGCAACAAGCTTTCGCGGTCATCCATCATTGCATTTACGAACCATTGGGGAAGGTCGCTTTCGGCATCTCTGGTATGGGAGAGAAGTCCCGGAGCAATAAAGAACAAAAGGCAGATGCCTGCAGTGGAGGCAAAAGCGATCAGCAGTTTTTTCTTTCCTTCCTTATCCAATCCGGCCTCACACATTTTTTCAAGACCGATCATGCCCAGCAAAGGCATCGAGAACAAAGCGATGACAAGCGTAAAAGTTACCGAGCGGAATTTATTATAGGCAGGAAAATAATCGAACATGAAATAGTTGAACGACGAGAACGTGCTTCCCCAGCTGAGCATGATGCCGAGTGCTGTCAGCGGAACGAGCCACCAGACGTATTTTTTTTCTGCAAACGCTATACCTGCTGCAAAGAGGAAAACAATGATCGCGCCCGCGTAGTAGGGAGCAGTCATTCGTTGCGGACCCCAATAGGCAGAAGAGTACTGTGCAAGCTGATTCGCAGTTTGCTGGTTACCCGACTTCATCAGGGCATTATAGGTTTTACTTTTTCTGTCCATGAACAGGTAATTGCTGCTGCTGCCGCCATAGATATTTGGGATGAGCAATGTGAGGGGCTCCAGCACGCCATTACTGAATTCGAACGCATACTCTTTGTCGAGTCCCGCTCCGTCTTCACCTGCGGCACTTTTTGTCGTAGCCGATAGCTCGGATTGACCGCGTGTTGAATACGCAGTGTATTCCATGGTAGCCCAAAGTTGCCCGAAATAGGTCCCCCCGGCTAACAGTGCTGCGCCGACGAGGATGCCAAGCGTCTTGAGAAAATCGGGCATTGTCTTATCCCGAAACGCCTGGACCAGCATCACAAGTCCATACACGCCGACGATCATCATCAGGTAATAGGTGATCTGCAGGTGATTCTCACGCAGATGGAGTGCAAGCCCCAGCGCGGTCACGGCAAAGCCGAGCATGCGCAGTCTCTTAAACGCAAGATGGATGCCCGCGACAACGAGCGGCATAAACGCGATCGCGCCGATCCGTCCATTATGCCCTGCGGCAAGGCCGATGATGAGATATGACGATAGTCCAAACGCCACCGCACCGGACATGGCCAGGTATGGCCTCACGCGAAATGCGAGTAACAAAATATAGTAGCTGAGAAAAGATGCGAATATGCTGGAAATCGGGTGACTGATGCCGAGTGTCATGATGGCCTTGAGATATGCGACTGGCTTGTTGCCCCATTCCACGCTGACAAGGTAAGCTGGCATACCGCCAAACATCGAATTGGTCCACAGAGGTTCTTCATGTTTCGCTGCCCGGAAATCCTTAATGGACTTCACGCTACCTTCGAATTGCTGAATGTCGTACTGAGATAGTGTTTTGTTATCAAAAAAGGCTGGCTTGAAAAACAGAAAGGTGACGATCAAAAAAACAACTACTGCAATGACGTGCGGAAGGACGTGTTCCGTGAACTGGATTTTTTTCATGCCGCAAAATAGCATTTATATTGAAACCAGCGGATGCCGGAAGGGTATGGCCGAAGGGCGGAAATTTCCGTCAGCCGCCTATTGTCGACATTGACTCGCGAAGGGGACTGGCGAGGGATCGGCGCTCCTCTGCCTCATGTCCATTGGCCGGGCGGTTTTGGAAGGCCCGAAGAAGCTCGGTCTTTATCTCCTCATCTGTGGCGCCTGATCTCAGAAGCGCGCGGATGTCAAGAACTCCGTCGTCATAGAGGCAGGTTTTGAGTGTGCCTTGTGCGGTAAGCCGGATTCGGTTACATGTGCCGCAGAACGTTCTGCTGAAGGCAGGAATAATACCGATTGTACCCTGATATCCCGGAACCTGATAGTTGGAAGAAGTGGAGTTGGATTCGTCGTTCACTTTTATAAGGTCGGGGTACTGCGATTGGAGAAGCTTGAGAATCCGCTTGTAGTTCCATTCGAGTTTTTGGTAATGCGACCCCGTTCCGTTGAACGGCATCTCTTCGATGAACCTCACCGATACGCCGGTCCGTGAAAGCTCGGCGATGGGAATAATGTCGTCGATATTTTTTCCGTCCATCACCACGGTGTTGACCTTGACCGGAATTTGATGTTGTTGAAGAGCGGACAATGTTGCAAGGCACGCCCCGAATTCGTCGCGTTGCGTGATCATCCTGAACCGGTCACGATCAAGCGTGTCGAGACTGAGGTTCACAGACCGAATGTTGTATTGCTTGAGGAGTGGAACGAACGGTTCAGTTAAAACGCCATTTGTGGTGATATGCAGATCGTTTATTCCCTTTGTCGTCGAAATGGTTTTGACGAGTTCGATGAGGTCGTTTCTCACAAACGGCTCGCCGCCAGTGATCCTGATCTTTGAAATGCCGAGGGCCGCCATGATCCTCACAACCTTGCTTGTCTCTTCAAATGACAGAAGTGCCTTTTTGGGAAGGTAGGTTAT
>CBHTUB010000255.1:0-8427 GCA_966095595.1 uncultured Chryseosolibacter sp.
GATAATTTTTCTTGACGATTTTCGTAAATGCCTTGATATTCGGCAGATCCGAGGCCTGGGCTATGTCGAGCAATTCGCCCGATTTCGTCAATATATTGATCTTCTGACCTTCGGCGTAAGCTTCATTGGTAACGCTGCCATAGGAATATAAATACGACGCTTCCGATCGAAGCGTCCGGTATTGACGCGAAATGCCGCTGCGAATTTTCTCCACGAGATGCTTTTTGATCGGCTCCTGGCTCAGCCTGATCTGGAAAAGCCGCCGCTCGAGGATCATTTTGCACAATAAAGCCAGTATTCTGTCGTCGTTGTCCCGCCAGCTCTTGATGCCACCCCACAGGTCGTTGTCGTCAAGCGTTCCGAACGCATGAAGTGCGTGTTTGCTGACACCGAGATCTTCGATGGTATGGGTTTGTTTCAGGAATATAGAAAGGCTTTCGCTGGCGGGAAGCTTTTCGCCTGCCTGTACCAGTGTCTGGGCGCGTTTGATGATATTGACCAGCAAGCGTTCAGCCGAGACGGTCGTCTTATGCAGATAAACCTGCCAATACATCAGGCGACGGGCCGTCAGAAAGTTTTCGATACTGTAAATGCCTTTTTCTTCCACTACGAGCTGATCGCGGTGGACATTGAGCATGGAGATGATGCGATCCACACCTATAGTTCCTTCCTGGACGCCCGTGAAAAAACAATCACGTTTTAAATAATCCAGCCGGTCGATGTCGAGCTGACTCGATACGAGCTGGTGGAAAAATTTTCTTTCGTAGCTGTTGCGGAAGATCTTCAATGCAAGGTCGAGCGCCCCGTCGAACGTCTCGTTCAGGGAAGACATCAGCAGATAGGAGATGCTTTCGTGTTTGATGCCTTGCAGCAGCGTGTCTTCCAGTGCGTGCGAGAAAGGGCCATGCCCCAGGTCATGAAGGAGGATGGCGATCTGACTGGCCTCATATTCCTCGTTGCTGATCGAGACCTTTTTTTGCCGGAGGTTGTCAAGGGCAAGCCCCATGAGGTGCATGGCGCCCAACGCGTGCTGAAACCTTGAATGCAGGGCTCCAGGATATACGAGGTCGGTAAGTCCCAGTTGCTTGATGTGTCTCAGTCGCTGGAACCACGGGTGCGAGATGATATCGAACAGGAGGTCGCCGGGAACGGTAATAAAACCGTAGATTGGGTCATTGATGATCTTTCTCTTGTTCAATTACGCAGGCTTAATTTTTGATAAATCGACCTAAAAATACACTGATTCGGTTATTGATCATAAATTGCACCTGCTGCTCCGGTCATTCTGGATTAAATAAAATCTATGCAACGTTACAATATCCTCTGGGCTGATGACGAAATCGATCTGCTAAAGCCTCATATCATGTTCCTGGAACAACGCGGGTACGATATCACCCCGGTTAACAACGCGGCAGATGCAGTGGAGCTGTGCGATGAGCGATCGTTCGACGTTGTATTTCTCGACGAACATATGCCCGGGATGTCGGGTTTGGAGGCCTTGACGATCATCAAGAACAACCGCCCGAATCTTCCGGTGGTGATGATCACCAAGAACGAAGAGGAGCAGATCATGGAAGAAGCCATCGGGTCCAAGATCGCGGACTACCTCATCAAGCCGTTGAATCCGAGTCAGATATTGCTCGCCGTGAAGAAGATCCTCGAGAACAAGCGATTGATCATCGAGAAGACAAACCTCAACTATCAGCAGGAGTTCAGGAAGATCAGCATGGCCTTCCAGGACAACATGAATCACGAGCAGTGGGCAGATCTTTACAAGAAGCTCGTGTTCTGGGAACTGGAAATGGAGGGCAATAACGACATGGCTGAGGTACTGGAAATGCAAAAGACCGAAGCCAACGCCAGCTTTGCGAAGTTCATCATCCGCAACTACGAAGGATGGCTTAATGATCCAAAGTCAGACAAGCCTTTGTTGTCACACCAGATCATGAAGAAAAAGGTGTTTCCCGAAATAGGGCATGGCAAGCCCGTATTTGTGATCCTTATCGACAACCTGAGATTCGACCAGTGGAAGGTGATCGAGCCTGTTGTGGCGGAATATTTCACTATCGAAAAGGAGGAACATTATTACTCCATTCTGCCCACAACGACCGCCTATGCGCGGAATGCGATCTTTTCCGGATTGATGCCCTCTGAAATGGCGAAGACCAATCCCGACCTGTGGGTTGGCGAAGATGAGGAGGAGGGAAAGAATAATTTTGAAGATGAATTTCTGGCCAAACAGCTGCGGCGCAATAACCTCCAGGTCAAGATGTCCTATCATAAGATCAAAAATCTTGAAGAAGGCCGCGACCTTGCCGATAGCATCAACAATCTCTATCAGAATGACCTCAACGTGATCGTCTACAACTTCGTGGATATGCTTTCTCATGCGCGCACGGATATGGCTATGGTACGCGAACTTGCGCCCGATGAATCGGCTTACCGGTCGATCACGAAGTCGTGGTTCCTGCACTCGCCCCTGATCGAGATCATCAGGAAGCTGAGCGAAAAGAATGTGAAGGTTGTCATAACAACGGACCATGGCACCATTCGTGTAAAGAGACCTTTCAAGATCGTCGGTGACAGAACGGTGAACACCAACCTCCGGTATAAGCAGGGAAAGAACCTGGGTTTTGAGGGCGACAAAGTGATGCAGTCGACCAGGCCGGAGAAGCTGTTCCTTCCGAAGATGAACGTCTCAACTTCCTATGTTTTTGCTATCGAGGACCAGTTCTTTGCCTATCCCAACAATTACAATTACTATGTGAACTTTTATAAGGACACATTTCAGCACGGCGGAGTGAGCATGGAAGAGATGATCATTCCTATAATTTTCTTAAATTCGAAAAATGTTTCGTGAGAAAGACGGTCTGAGGTTCCGGGAAGTTAAGCTCGCAGATCTTTCAGTTGTCGCTCATGAGGCGCTTTTGCTCGCCGGACCATGCAGGGTATGGTTGTTTTCGGGTGATATGGGCGCTGGAAAAACAACGTTCATCAAAACCCTTTGTGCAGCGCTGGGGGTGGTGGATACGATGAGCAGCCCGACGTTTTCGATTGTCAACGAATACCTGACGGCTCAGGGCGGCAGGGTTTTTCACTTTGATTTTTTTAGACTCAGGAGTGAGGGTGAAGCATACGATATAGGCACGGAAGATTACTTTTATTCGGGTGACTATTGTTTTGTCGAATGGCCCGAGAAAATTTCCGGATTGATCCCCGACAGCCATATACATGTTCATCTAAGCGCAGAGACCGAAATTTTTAGAACTATAGCCATTTCTGTTCATGACGGAAAAGAAGAAAACCGGGTTTGAAGCACTTGCCAAAACCAGCCTTTCACCGCAGGAGAAACTCATGAAGGTTAAAACAGCGAAGAATTCGTTCTTCATTGGACTGCCACGTGAAGTCTCCCTGCAGGAAAACCGGATCAGCCTCACGCCCGACGCCGTGGCGTTGCTTGTCAACAATGGCCACGAAGTGTGGGTTGAAACGAAAGCCGGAGTGGGATCGAAGTTCTCGGATAAGCAATACAGCGATGCCGGCGCCAAGATCGTGTATTCACAGGAGGAGGTATACAAGGCAGAAGTGATCCTGAAGATCGAGCCTCCGACACTCGAAGAGATCGAGCTGATGCACCCGGGACAGGCGCTGATCTCTGCGTTGCAGATCGGTCATCTCAAGGTCGAGAACCTCCAGGCCCTGATGAAGAAAAAAGTGACGGCCCTGGCTTACGAGTTCATAGAAGACAAGGTAGGAGGCATGCCGATCATCCGGGCGATGAGTGAAATAGCCGGCAGCACGGTGATGCTGATCGCCGCGGAAAATCTCAGCACTGCCAATAACGGCAAGGGTGTAATCCTTGGAGGGATCACCGGTGTGCCCCCCACAAAGGTCGTCATCATTGGCGCCGGTACGGTAGCCGAATATGCTGCACGGGCTGCATCGGCACTTGGAGCGGATGTTCAGGTGTATGACAATCACATCTATAAATTGAGAAGGCTCAAACATCTCCTCGGACATCAGATATACACATCCACCATCGATACGATCACTTTGAGCGAAAGTCTTAAGACTGCTGATGTCGTAATAGGCGCGCTCAGGGCGGAGAAAGGAAGGCCACGGCATGTGGTGACGGAAGAAATGGTGAGCCACATGAAACCCGATTCGCTGATCATCGACCTGAGCATCGATCAGGGGGGATGTATCGAGACTTCCGAGATCACAACGCTCAGCAAACCCGTGTTCCGAAAGCATAGCGTGATCCATTATTGTGTGCCGAACGTCGCATCGCGGGTAGCGCACACAGCCACCACAGCGTTAAGCAATATCTTTACGCCGACCATTTTAAGGGCAGCAGAAGAGGGCGGAATTGAAGAGATGATCTTTACGCACAAGTGGTTCCTCAAAGGAGTTTATACCTACAAGGGAGGACTCACGAACGAGCATGTTGCGCGCAAATTCGGCCTTAAGCACAAGAACATCGAACTGCTGATTGCCGCACGCTTCTAACCCTGCGATTCCCCGGCGTCTCTGCGATAAAAAAAAATTACGGTATAACTTTCCCGGAGGCGTGAGTATTCACCGCAAAGGCACAAAGACGCAAAGTTCGCAATGAAGGTTAGCCTAGATTTTTCAGGCTTTCTTCTATTGCTTTGATCTTTGCTTCTGCGTCTGCCTTCTTCCTTCTTTCGACTTCAATCACCTGAGGGGGCGCGCCGCTCACGAACTTCTCATTCGATAATTTTTTCTCGACGGAGGCGAGGAATCCTTTTTGGTATTCGAGGTCCTTCTGCAACGACTCACGCTCCTTTGCCACGTCGATCCTTCCCTCAAGTGGAATGAAGAACTCTGTGGACTTGATGAGAAAAGAAGACGCGCTGGTCGTTGGACTTTGGGCGATGAATTTTACTTCGCTGATGTTGGCGAGTTTTCGGATTATGCCCCAGAATTCCGTGATCAGTTTCGCTCCCGATTCTTTTACGTGCAAAGCGACGGCTTCTTTTGGAGATATCCCTTTTGAGTTTCTCGTATTTCGGATCTCGGTGATGATGTCAAAAGCAACGAGGCCTTCGGCAAGCATGGCATCATTGATCGATCCGGCTGCAGGGAATTTTGACACGATGATGCAATCCTTCTCGCTGCGCTCCTGCAATTCATGCCATAGCTCTTCCGTGATGAAAGGCATGAAAGGATGAAGTACTTTCAGCAGTGTCTCGAATAATGAAATGGTCTTTTCATAAGTCTTCTGGTCGATCGGCTTTCCAAACTCGGGTTTGATCATCTCAAGGTACCATGAACAGAAATCATCCCAGATCAGTTTATAGGTGGCCAACAGGGCGTCAGATATTCTGAACTTGCCGAAGTGATCTTCGATCTCTGTCAAGGACTGATTCAATCGTGACTCAAACCATGCAACGGCTACCTTATTTTCGTCCGGTTGCGGGATGTTTTCGGTTGTGAAGCCCTTCACGAGGCGGAAGGCGTTCCAGATCTTGTTGGCAAAATTGCGTCCCTGTTCGACGAGTTTTTCGTCATAGAGCAAGTCGTTACCGGCCGGAGCGCTGAACAGCATGCCCGTGCGAATCGCGTCGGCGCCATACTGCCTGATCAGGTCGAGTGGATCAGGCGAGTTGCCCAGTGACTTCGACATCTTGCGTCCCTGTTTATCACGCACGATACCTGTCAGGTAAACATTCTTGAAGGGAGGTTGCTTTCTGTACTCATAGCCCGCGATGATCATTCTCGCCACCCAGAAGAAAAGGATCTCGGGTGCGGTGACAAGGTCATTCGTAGGGTAGTAATAGTTGAGGTCTTTGTTCCCCTTGTTCGAATCTTTAAATACAGAGCAATCAAACACAGCGATCGGCCACAGCCAGCTCGAGAACCACGTGTCCATCACATCCGGATCCTGGGTGAGGGTCGATACTTTCCTGCCGTATTTTGATTCGTAGTTCCTTAATGCTTCTTCGAGTGTTTTGGCAACAACATAATTGCCCTGCTCATCATACCACGCCGGGATACGATGTCCCCACCATAGCTGGCGCGAGATACACCAGTCGCGGACGTTCGACATCCAGTGGTTGTAGGTGTTCTTGAACTTTGCAGGGATCAGCTGAACGGTATCATCCATTACATGCTTGTGCGCGGGTTTGGTGATAGTGTCCATCTTCACGAACCACTGCAGTGATAAACGCGGCTCGATCACCGCATCCGTTCTTTCCGAGAATCCAACATTGCTGTTATAGTCCTCTACCTTTGCAAGGTGTTCTTTCTGTTCAAGCTCCTTTGCGATTTTCTTTCTCGCAATAAAGCGGTCTTCCCCGATGAAGATCTGTGCCTTTGCATTCAGCGTCCCGTCTTCGTTCAGGATATCGATCACTTCCAGGTTGTGCTTTCTTCCCAGCTCGTAGTCGTTCATGTCGTGCGCCGGGGTAACCTTCAGGCAGCCCGTTCCGAAATCCATCGCCACGTATTCATCTTCGATCACGGGAATTGCGCGGTTGATCAATGGGATCAGGACCTTCTTCCCCCTGAGATGCCTGTAGCGTTCGTCATTGGGGTTCACGCAAATGGCAGTATCGGCCATGATCGTTTCTGGGCGAACCGTTGCTATCGTGATGTGGTCGTTGGAGCCTTCGATCTTGTATTTGATGTAGTACAGCTTCGACTGGACGTCTTTGTGGATCACTTCGTCATCCGAGAGCGCAGTCTTTCCCGCAGGGTCCCAGTTCACCATTCGTAGGCCCCGGTAAATGAATCCCTTGTTATACAGATCGACAAAAACATCGATCACGGCTTCATAATAGTCGGGATCCATGGTGAACTTTGTACGGTCCCAGTCGCACGATGCGCCGAGCTTCTTCAGCTGCTCGAGGATGATGCCACCATATTTGTCTTTCCATTCCAGGGCATATTTCAGGAACTCTTCGCGGCTGAGGTCGGATTTTTTGATACCTCTCTCGCGGAGCATGGCCACGACCTTCGCTTCGGTTGCGATGGAGGCATGGTCCGTTCCCGGTACCCAGCAGGCTTCCTTGCCCTGCATACGTGCGCGTCTCACCAATACATCCTGTATCGTATTGTTCAGCATGTGCCCCATGTGAAGAACACCCGTTACATTCGGCGGTGGAATCACGACGCAGTACGGTTCTTTCGACGGGTTGGGCTCAGAATGGAAAAATCTTTTCTCCATCCAGTACTGATACCATTTATCTTCTACTTCAGCAGGGTTGTATTTGGTTGATAACGACATTGGTTTGACTTTAAATCCGCTCAAAGCGGCCATCCTGGCCTGTTTTCCTTTGAAACAGGCGCAAAAATAAAATAAAATCCTTCATTAATTAATTACTCCCGGCTGCAATCCGTTCGTCCCCGAGTCTTCGTATTTTTATACAAACTGTCAGAACATGGAAACCCTAACCTTTTCGCAAACCTCGAGCGCAAGTACCAATATTCAATGGAAGCAGCTTTGGAGCCTGGCGGCATTGTATGCGTCTATCATCATCGGATGGATTGCCTATGCCAATTACCAGCCCAAACTTCTTGTTCAATTTAAATTCACGGATTTTACATTCTTCCTTACGCTTTCACAGGCCATTATTCTCGTGGTGACGCCACCGATTGCAGGAAAGATCGGCGATCGTTTCCGTTTTGAAAAAGGACATAGGCTTCCGATCATTTCGTCGGGTATCAGCTTCGCGGCGATGGTATTCATGGCGGTGGCTTTTACGCTGTTCTCCAATCCCGGAGAGATATTCAAGTGGTTGCTCCCCGTGCTGATCGTTCTGTGGCTCATATCGATGAGCATTTTCACAAGCCCGGCGCTCTCGACTGTCGAGCTTTTCACCCCGATCGACAAATTGCCGAAAGCGATGGCCGTACTGACGATCGTAGCAAACTTCATCTATGCCTTTGAACCGGTCATTGTCGATATTATCGATTACCTCGGCGCTCCTTTAACCTTTGTGCTGGGAGGAGCCGTGACGTTGGCCTCCGGTTATGCCATGCAGAAAAACTCGCTGGGCCTTTTTAAACAAACGGGGTCACGCGAGCCACAGGGCGCTGTTCCGGATAAGTCCTCCAGGACTTCGTATGCGTTCATCTTCTTTCTTGGAATTATCCTGGGACTTACGACAACGATCATGTTCAACTACTTCCCGGATATCTTTACCAAGCTTCCCTTGTTCTCTCAAAACGGTAAGGTTGGCCTTGTGGCGATGCTGATCCTGTCTGCTATCCTTTCATGGCCGATCAGTAATCTCGTGAACAATTTCAGCATGGATCAGGTGTTCTGGTACAGCGCGGGCCTTGTGGTACTGACGATGACCGGAGTATGTTTGATCGATAGCAGCATGGTCGTGTGGTTGTGGTGAAGCGTTTTTAAAAGTTAATTACAAAACTAGTCGATTAGAACAATACCACTCACCC
>CBHTUB010000256.1:0-8396 GCA_966095595.1 uncultured Chryseosolibacter sp.
GCTGCCGAGAAGAACAGAAGGCCAAGCGAGAGTGTTATTAGTCTTTTCATATTCCTTTAAAGTAAGATAGGGTGCAATTTAGGAATTTGCAGTTGGCATTTGGTGTTTTTACAGCGCGGTCTTCTCAGGGCTGATCGTAGACTTTAACTTCAAATACATAGTCCCTGATCTTCTTGACCTGCTGAACGCGGTTCAATGATTTCAGGCGATTGGTTCGCGACAATTGTATCGGGCCCGCCGTTGAGTCATTGTCCATGGTATTGATCACATCGAGAAGAATACCCGATTTTACCGCGAAAGCTGCGCCCTGCGTTTTGGTTTGCATCCCGCTGATCATTCCTACGAGATTTCCGGACTGATCGAACAGCGGTCCCCCGCTATTACCGGGATTGACCGGGACTGCGATCTGATAGGCCGTGACGTTTTGCATATAGCCCGTCGCGGCACTGATCGTCCCTTCACCATAAACGATGTCTTCACGGGGAAAACCCAGGGTAAAAACACTTTCGCCGAGGTCGGATTGCCGGGAACTGATCTGATATGGAACCTGATTGAACTTGACTGCGTCATCTTCAATGCGCAAAATGGCAACGTCATTAACCTGATCCGTTTTGAGCACAGTCGCCTTCAGTACGCCGTATTTTTCATTCTGGATATACACGGAATCTGCTCCCTTGATCAAATGATAGCTGGTGGCAACGTAGCCACGTGCAATCAAAAAACCGGTTCCCGCATATCGTGCCGAAACGATATCTTCCTTTGACCGGGCATCTTCCTTATTCGCCTGGGCAATGTCCTTGAGAATGGCATTCTGGGATTTGGATATTTCCTGGACGATGCCCTTGAGCTCGATATACTTTGCCGTTTCGGATTGTTGCAGGTTCATAAGGATCATCCATGTTCCTGCAACGGCCACGAGCGCAACCGCGGCGGCCACACCTGTAAGCTTCCACCAGTTCATTCCGCGGGATGTGATCGGAACGTGTCTGACAACTTGTGATCCTTCGATTGAATCATGCAAGGCAGCGAAAGAATTTCTCAGGGCATGATGTGATTGTAATTTCCTGACGGAATCGATAACAAGCCTTTGTTCTTCGACTGCACGGCGAAGCGCGTCGTTGCTCTCCATACGTCTTTCGAACTTCATGCGCTCATCCGGCGTCATTGTTCCTTCGAGATAACGATCTATTTCTTCGAGATGGGTATAATTTTCGTTCATGGCTCAACTTTCACTTCGTTAAAAAAGATCTTTCTAAGGCGCTGCAGGCATTTGTACTTTTGGTTCTTTGCATTGTCCGCATTTGTATAGCCATACCGCACCGTGATCTCTTCCATCGAAAGATTGTGGTAATAAAAATCTATAATTATGTCGCTACAGGGTTGTCCCAGTGTTGCCAGCGATTGCTCCATGCCCTTCACGTACCTTGTGTTCTCATCGATCTTCTCCAACTCCTCCTCGATCTGAAAAAAAGACTCCACTTCTTCGATCCGCATGGGCGTCATCTTCTTCTCGGTAAGCCTTTTCAACCACAACCGGCGGCTTACAGCATAGAGATACGTGCCGATGCGACACGTTAACTGGAAGTCAGGCTGCCGGGCTCTCTCGTAAAAAGCGATCATGGCGTCCTGAAAGACGTCTTTGGCCTCCTGTTCGGTCCCATTGTTCGTGAGAACAAGTCGCTGCACCATTGAAAAGTTGCTCTTGTATACATCGAACAATACGCGCTCATTACCATTCCGGATCTCCCGGAGGATCAATTCATCGATATAATACACAGTCGGCAATCAATGATGGGCTTTATACCTACTCTTTTCTAACGTAACCCAATGTAAAAATATTTTTTATTTGGGTTACCCCTTCCCTTTTCCTGTATGAAGTGAAATTTTTAAAAATCTATGAAAAACACATTAAAAGTATTTCTTGCTGCATCCCTTGTAGCAATCGCCGTAGCTGCGTGCAACAAACCTGCTGAAAACACCGAAACAACCGGTACAGACACAGTTGCTACAACTCCTGACACTACCACAACAACTGGTTCTGACACCGTTCAGGCTCCTGCTGATACCACAGCTGCGAAACAATAATCCTCCCCAAAATTCAGGCTGTCTGACCTCAGGCAGCCTGTTTCTCCCTCCCTCGTCTACCTGCTTTTAACATTTTATTTATCAACGTAAACCTTTAAACAGAATGGTTATGAGAGCTATTGTCTTTTTTTTCGCCTGTTTCGTTTTGATGTCATGCGGAGCCCAGATGGCTAAGGAAGAAGCTATGCAAGCTGATTCAGCCGGGGGCACAGATCAGATCTCAAATGCGCCCCTTCCGGATATCTATTCGGATGGAGTATCGAAACTGATCAAGAAAGCGCACTATCGTTTTCAGTCGAAGGATGTAAAGCACAGTCTTGAGGCGATAGAGAAAGCGATTCGTCAATACCCTGCATTCATTTCGTCATCGAGCCTGACGCTCGAAAATCCCCTGCTCGAAAGCCGTCTTTCCATCAAGGTGCAAAACCAATATTTCGATGAGCTGTTGCGTGAGATCGATAAGGAAGCCGTGTTTGTCAATTTCAGAAATATCTCGACGGAAGACGTGTCGAAGCAATTTGTAGATCTGGAGTCGAGGCTGAAATCAAAACGGGAAGTCGAAGAGCGGTTGATGGCCATCTTGCGAAACAAGGCGGGCACGATGGAGGAGGTCCTGGAAGCAGAAAAACAAATTGGCGAATTGCATGAAGAGATCGAGGCTGTTGTAAGCAGACTAAATTTTCTCAAGGATCAGGTAAAATACAGCACGATAGAGCTTGAGATCTACCAAACCGTAACGGAGGTGACTGCTTCCGTCGAAGATGAATCATTCATTCAAAAAATGGGAACTGCGCTGAAGTCGGGTCTTGACGGCGTGGCGTCGGTGGTCCTTGCGCTGGTTTATATCTGGCCACTTCTGGTTTTAGCCTTAGCGATCTGGATGTGGCTCAGGAAGACGAAGGGTTTTGGTCTCAGGACCGGCCGGATATCCTAAGAGTTGAAGGACACCTTTATTCCGGACAGGTGTTTCTTCAGGTCAGCATCGTTCGCTATCGAGATCCTCATCACCCTGCGTTCAACTGGGTGGTAATAGACTTCGACGAACGATGTTGCCAATGAAAAAAGTTTTACGCGGGCGCCATAAAAATCCGTCGTCAAAACGTAGCGGCCATTTTCCCAGAGAAATTTCCTCTTTTCAACCAGAGGTAGTGCGTTGAAATATTCCATATTGCCAGGGGGTTTACGGGGGGCATTTTCAGGTCTTCAAAATCGACATAAAGTTACCAGCAAGCCCTTTTCAATGCAGGTCTATTTCGATTACAATCTTACACGCTGATCATGGATAACAAGACGCCGGTTATCTCTTTTTCAAACGTTTGCTCTTTGTCTTAGCGGCTGGTGGCCCGGCGACAATGCCTATTTCTTTACGCACTTTAGCGGGCAATTTGGAAGCGACAATTTCATAGGCATTCGCAATGTAGTGAGCCCATTGTTTAGAAGACCAAAGACCAATGTCTTCAATAAAGATCCATTTATGTCTCGCCAGATAAGGGGCTGGTGAAAACCCTTTTCGTGAGGGAAGGTCTATAAAATCGTCGTCAGAGACTTTTATCGAAGCGCTAACCGGAAAAGCATCAGGTGCAGTGATCAGGAACATTTTTCCACCAATGTTGAAACAGAGGTGATTTTCCCATTTTATGTCTTCGGTGACACCTTTTAACTTTTTACAGATAGCCTGAATGTCCTCGATGTTCATAGATCAAATCTAATCAAACCGGCCGGCATTTACGGTGGGTACAGTTTTTTGGCAATGACCAGCAGGTACCAGATTTAACATTTTGTATATGAGAACTGTAAATATTTCACCTGACGAATCAACCCTTTACGAGACATTCAGGGAAGGGCATCCGGTTCAGGTCAGGGTATCCGTTTCTCCCGGGGAAGAAAAGGAATACAACAAGGGAAACATGGTGAAAGTAGTGCACGAGGGCGAAGAAGCTGAGGGTAAGATCGTTTCAGACCCTCTTGAGATCGACGCCAAGGCAGAGAATGGCAGAAAAACCATTTCGCTGGTAGTAGAAAAGCCATAGAGATGATCCATTGAAAAAGGACGCCCCGGCATTTATTCTGCCGGGGCTTTATTTTTTGCTGCTGCTGATGGACAGCTGCGAAGGTGTGGAAACAAAAAAATTACACTTCATACCGATTGAATGGGAACGTTTCGCCATATTGTATTTGCCTTTAACTGTATCTGAGCGACAAAGCCCATGAACGACTTCGAAGAGTTCGAAAAGATCCTAAAAATGCATGAACATGCGTTGTTGGGCTTTTTAGACCAGGCAGAGACACAGGCAGTGACCATTGGGCATGACCAGATGGTGCGTTTTATCCGCGAGCAGAAGCAGGAAGTAACGCAGGGGCTATTGACCCTGGCCGAAAAATCCAAAACTTTTTACCCTGCCCTTCAGAAGGCCATCGACAAAAGGACGAGTCGGCTGGAAAGAGTGGTCGAGGTACTGAAGATCTCGAAGGACACGCTGATGTCCGACAATATCCTGCTTGAGTACAAGAAGAAAGATCTGCTGATACTGACCCAGAAGCTGGAGGAAGCCTACGAGGAGATCTCCGAAAAGAACAAGGAGCTTATTCTGCAGCAGCAAAAGATCTACGACCAGGCAGAAAAGCTCAACGCCGTCCACCAGCAGATCCTCGAGAAAAATCGCGAGCTGGAGCAACAGAAAGAAGCACTCCTCGATCAGTCCGACTACCTGCATGAGGCCAACGAGGCCATTACACAAATGCACCAGCAAGTGCAGATGCAAAAGGACGAGATCCTGCACAAAAACGAAGAGCTTCTGAGTCTGAACAACGAGAAGAATAACCTTATCGGCATTGTGGCCCACGATCTCAAGAGCCCGTTGAATCAGATGAAAGGCCTGTTGAGCCTGATCAAACTCAACACGGGCCTGGACGCTGAGACCCAACAATACATCGGGATGATCGAAAGCAGCACAAAGAGGCTCACGGACATGATCGGCAAGATCCTCGATGTAGAAGCAATCGACGCAAAGAAAGCAAACGTAACCATCGAGACCGTCAACCTGTCGGAACTGCTCCAGAATGTAGTGTCGAGGTTCGAGTTCTCGGGAAGGCAAAAGAAGATAGACCTGATCGCATCGATCGAAAATGGTGTGCTCGTCGCTGCAGACAGGATGTATACAGAGCAGATCTTCGAAAACCTTGTGTCAAACGCCATCAAATTCTCTCCGCTGGGAAAAAAGGTTTACGTTAATCTGGTCAGGAAAGACGATGTTGCCATAGGAGAAGTGAGAGATGAAGGCCCGGGCATAAATGACGAGGACAAAAAGAAACTATTCGGAAAATATCAAAAGCTCAGTGCCAAACCTACCGGAAACGAAATCTCTACGGGTCTGGGCCTGTCGATCGTAAAAAAATTTGTCGACGCAATGAACGGCGAGATCTGGTGCGAAAGTGAATTCGGAAAAGGCGCAAGTTTTCTGGTGAAACTTCCCCTTGCTGACAGCCATTAATCTTTGCCGGCTCATAAGACACTTCCCAAAGTTATTAGGGGCAGATTCAAACAGGTGGATGCAGTTCACTCAGTCGGCATAGGTAAGAGTGCTTGCCGAAACTGCGTAAATGATAACGCATCCTGACCATTACTGCCTGCAAGGTTTAGGTGGAAACAATATTCCAAATTGGAAAATCAGCGTCTTTGGCTTCGTATCTGACATCAACGGGTGAGCATTTTAGCGATCCCTAATGCAAGTCATAGCCGGTTTCTGCACCTGTATAGGTTACCTCAGTTACTTTCGCTCATCCAGGGAGATCAATCTTTACAATGTATGGTTATGAGTCAGATTCCGATACGCTTTGTGATCAGTGAACTTTCAGGAGAGGAGATGGAAGATCTGAACAGTAACAACAGGATCATTTCCAAAATGATACTCTCCAGGGCAGACTTCGAGTTGTTCAGATACTCAACGGGTGACAGTATAGAGGTTGAGCACCAGGATGGCTATCGCGCGTGGTGCTGCATCAACGACCTTGAGGTGATACACGACGAGGAACGGGTCATCATCATTTTTACGCTGGAGAAAGAGCAAGAGCTCATCAGAAAAACTTCTCCGCGGTAAGCCCCAGGTTGCAAAGAAGATTTTCGCGGCCGGTAACGCTCAGCTTATTGTAGTTTACCGCTATCGAAAAGCTCAGCCATTTTTTCAACTTCAGCCCAAGCGTTGTATTCGATTTGATCACGTAGTCCTTACGGTCCTCGAGCGAATGCTGAACGAAGTCGGAACTTTCGAACGTCAGCACTTCATGGATCAAAAACCGTAGTTTGACGCGAAAGGAATTTCGGTATATTTCATAGTTGTTAAGGGAAGCTTCCGTGTCGAAAAGATCGCTTTTTTCATAGAGAATACCGTCACTCAGCTGGATAACAAAATTATTCCTGTCGAGGACATAATATCCCACCCCGGCACCGGTCTGAAGTCGATAGTTCAGCTTTAGAGAATAGGACTTTTCGTAGTTGACAAGTGCCCAGTAGTACACATTGCGCTCGGACTTGAACAGGTTGACATCCGCCACTGAGTGAAAATCGTCATTGGACTTTCTATCCAGCTGTTCTCCGTAGATCCATGAGTTTGCCGTATTCAGATCGAAGTTCTTTTTGTAAATGTTGAATTTGACCACGTTATTCAACACGTACGAGGTTCCATCGTTTGTCTTGTTGACGATTCCCGTGGATGAATAGTTGACATAAAAATTGGTGCTGTCATTGAACTGGGCAAAAAGAAATGTTGGCAATAGACATATCGCCAACAAACACATTCTTATCATCCTGTAAATCTAACTATAATCAATGCATGATGGCCAGAGCGCGCTCTTCTGTCAAAGCCTTTAATTTGGGAAGGATTTCAAAGTCCCAATTTTCCGCAGCCTGTTCTGCCCGTGAGTCATTGCCGCCAAAATTTGACAACGTCACAAGAAGTTCGGTTGCACCATTCCTCGGAACGATCAGGCAGGAAACATGTATGTAGCTTGACGGATCATCGTCTTCTCCGGAACGCGGGTCAAAACAACTGTAGGTGATCTTCCTGCCGGGCTCGTACTCCAACAGGTTGCCTTTATAGCGAATTCGATCCTCTCCGTCACTCCAATGGAACGAGCTGCCGATCTGCCAGTCCGACAAAACGGAACAATTATTCATATACCGGCGTGTCATTGCCGGATCCGTGAGAATTTCCCAGACTCGCATCGGGGGTGCCTGCAAAAGAATGCTCCTCGTGACAACAAAATGATTCTCCATAGTATTATTCTTTATTGTGAATATGATCTTCGTGTTCCTGATAATCGCCCGTTTCCGATCCTGTCGCCCCCCGTATCTGCTCACGCTCTTCATGCGACGGACCATGTGTGATCCCGGATCTTCCCTCCTCTTTTTCACTTGGCCTCATCTGTCTTCCCATGTTTGCTGCCAATGCCGTATCGGGTAAAATGGTGCTCATTGCGGCGTAAAGCTTGTTCTTGAATCCTGAAACGATCATGTCTTTGCCTTTCATGAGTGCTTCATAGCCATCTTTGGCAACATCCTCGGGCTTTAAGAGCTTCTGCTCTCTATACGTGACGGTATCTTCGGCGCCCGCTTTGTGAAAGAAGTCAGTGTCGGCGGCACCGGGCAGCAACGCAGTGACCGTTACGTCTGTATCCTTCAATTCAACGATGAGGCTATTGGTAAATGAGAGGATGAACGCCTTCGAGGCAGCGTAAACGGCCATCATCGGCGTCGGGTATTTCGACAACAGCGACGCCACCTGAAGTATCTTGCCTTCGTTCCGTGCTACCATCTCCCGAAGGAAATGTTTAGTGAGGCACACGACCGAAGTGATGTTGAGCTGTATCATGTCGACATCGCGGGCACTGTCGTACTCGACGAAGCTGCCATGTTCTCCCTGTCCGGCATCGTTGATCAGGATGTTCACGACGATACCGTTTGCTTTCACCTCTGCGTAGACCTCGTCGGCGGCCTCCGGTTTGAAAAGGTCTTTTTCGATGACGAGCACATTGATCAGATTGTCCCGTTGAAGCTCGTCAGCAATTTCGTGCAGACGCTGCGCGTTACGGGCCACGAGTACAAGGTTATAGCCGTCTCTCGCGAACAACCTCGTAAACTCATAACCGAATCCACTGGTCGCCCCGGTTATCAACGCCCATTTTCTTTCTGCTGCTCTCGACATATCATGAAGTTTGCACGAGACTGAAAATCCCTGTGCCGTTCATTCACCTGGTGCTACTGTCGAATGGAATGCCTTTTTGAAATCGACGGGAAACAAACAAGAGTAAATATG
>CBHTUB010000257.1:0-8312 GCA_966095595.1 uncultured Chryseosolibacter sp.
CTCGTCAAACGGGTGCTCAAGGTGATCCTGGATGTTATCGAGGCTCACCAGGATAAAGCTGTACAGCACGGGAATCACATATTCTAGGCTGGCGGAAAAATCATTGAATGTGCTGGCGAAATAAGGACCGTATACAATGGGAAAGACATAGATGAACACTTTGCTGTAGGCCCGCAGCGTGACGGGTGTACGATAGGCATGAATGATCTTCAGGTTGTCGAACGCGATGATCATCTTACTTACGTACTGGCTGATACGCGAGATCTCCCCGCTCTGCACTCCATGTTGTCTCATCTCCATGGTCAACGCCGACAGATCGGAAAAATATTGGTACAACCTTGTTTCATTTTTCTGCCACTCGTCGCGATTGCCCATCTTGAACATGGCTCTCATGATCACCACCATTTCACCTACCATCTTGCGAACACGGATGGGAAGATCATTCTCCTTGTTTGTCGTCCAGTCGCGCGTTGCGTAATAGATCGCTATGGCATGTCCCTTAAAATCGGAAAAACGCTGGAGCGCGGTTTCCCGCCTGTTGTAGGCCGATCCGATGGAGAATACGACAGGGAACACGATGGCCACGCCGACAAGCATGTCCGGAAACTTCGCAGTCAGATCGTAACGATAGCACACTTCGCTGGACACGACGGCGAGCACCGTTATGATAAGCGTTTTGTAGTTGATGATCAGGAAGAAGCTTTTGAGAACACTCTTCATAGAACGTGGTTTGCCGCAAAAGTTCTAAAAAACTGAAATATTAACAAATTGTTTCCCAAACGTTGGTAACGTAACATTCTAGTCACCCAGAATTTCCACCTCTACCCTTACATTTTTCCGTGCATTGGCTCCGTGTCTGTCAAAAAGCGGTTTTTTACCACCCCATGCCTTCACCTCGATCCGACCAGGGCTGATGCCATTGGCGACCAGGTACTCCCTGATCACTTCGGCCCGTTCATACGACAGATCCTTTGCCGACCCAATGCTGCTGATCGAGCCATCGAGCGAAAAGAAATTCTTCGATTCGCCAACCTTCAGTATCCTGCCGTGATAGTTGCCATTTGTGTGGCCATGCAGCCTGACCCTGTAATTGGGGTTCTCTTTCATCATCTCGAGCAAGCTGGTCAACTCGTATCTTGACTCCGGTAGCATGACGGCAGCGTCGTTAAAGAAATAAACATTATACAATGTGACCCGGTCACCGATGCGATAACGCGCCAGGTCGAAATAAACAATGAACGTTGTTCCGAGGAGCTCGACATAATCCTTCACGGTATCGGCCAATGGCAGCGGATAATTTATCTCGTGCTGCACTTTTCTGTAGCCAAAAGATTCGCAGATCAATGTAAGCTTTCCTGAGGTAGTTTTGGGGTCAGGCAGATAGAGGTAGTCGTTTCCATCAACCTCTTTCAGCAATTTGTTTCTATCCGTGTCGACAACCTTTACCCTCCCCTCGACGATCTTGTTGTTTCGGGCATTGAACAGGCTCAGGAACACTTCGGTGTTTCCCAATGTCATGGTATCGTATTGAACGATCTCGGGATTATCCATCACCTGAATCGTATCGGCAGGGTCGTTCATGACCTTCGGATCCTGAGTTGTCATAACCGGTGACTTGTCTGTATTTGCTGAAGTCCGGGACTGCTCATCTTCGGCACCGTCAAGCTGGGGCTTTGCCTCTTCCGTCGTTTTCGTCACGGGTTCCGCGGGGGCAGTTGACGGCAATACAACCGGTTCGGCAGCTACCTGTCCGCTCACAACCCTTACCCAGGCTCCGGAAAACTCCGCAGATTTCCTGTGCCGGTACATTGCGCCAAGTGCAGGCTTGAGCTCATTTTTAACATCGAGGTAAACGAAGTATAATCTCTTGCTGGAATTGAAACCGTAATGGGCGTCGAGACCTTTCAGGCGCAGGACCTCCTGAAAGTTCTGTGCGATATTCTCGCGGTTGGCAGCGTATGCGCCGACTACAACATAATAACCTGGTGGTAATTCTTTTTCCGTTTGCGCAAGAGTCGCAACGCTACAAGAGAGGAGCAAACAGCTCGCAATCCAGAGGGATTTCATTATGGAGTTAGATTTAGGGGTTGAGACACTAATATACGGGCAAAACCACCTATATCCTACTTATTTAGTATAGATGGATCATTGACCTGGCCCTTTTAGTTTCTCGATCAGAAATCCGGACCCATATCCCACGAGCTGGATCAGGGCGGACGGCACGGACAGAAAGCCGACCAACAGATTTTTGTTCGAGATGGAAGAATGGAAAAGTATGGCCAAAAGATAAAGAATGACCCCGGCGATACCGGCAAGGAACAATTTGACGTCGATGAACGCGAGCAACGCGATACCGATCAGGCCGAGGGTAAACAGGGCTGGGATCCAATGCGTGATCTTCACTTCCGAAGGGTGAAGCCTTCCGATGTGCACACGCCCCTTGCCGAAGTTTGAAACCTGTTTGAAAAACTGTGAGAAAGTTGCTCTTCGCTTATGGTAAACAAAGGCCCCTTCGATCAGCCCAACATTAAATCCGAGGTTCTTCATGCGGATACTCAGCTCGATATCCTCGGCATATCTCGCAAAATGAAATCCCTTTGTCGCGTTATAAACATTCCGCGACAAACCCATATTAAAGCTTCTGGGCTGAAACCACCCGACGTGTTTCTTTCCGCCTCTGATACCACCCGTTGTAAGGAATGCTGACATCGTATAGCCCATCGCGCGTTGTGCAAGTGTAAAATCGTGGTGCGCCCTGTCTGGTCCGCCCCAGGCATCGAGCTTTCGCTCCTCAAGCGAACGACTAACGGTTGAAAAGTATTTAGGCGGAATGATGCAATCGGAGTCGAAGATCACGAAGTACTCCCCTTTCGCCTGCTGAAAGCCGTAATTGCGGGCGGGCCCGGGACCTTCGTTTTGTTTGAAGAAATATCGGACTGAAAAATCCCTTCGAAACTCATCGAGCACATGCTCACAGGTGCGGGATGAGCCATCCTCGACCACGATGACCTCAAAATCCTTTTCATCCTGATCCTGCAGGCTCTTCAGCAACTCGTAGATTTCTTCCGGGCGGTTATAGACTGGAATGACAACAGAGTACTTCACGACTAATCATTGATGACCGGCGTCTTTCTCTCCTCTTCGATACCTACCTTATCGATGACGAAGTAATCTCTCTTCGACAATGACTGCATGGCAAACATCTCGGCAAGAAATCCGGTGACGAATAACTGAACGCCAATGATCACAGCCACGAGCGCCAGATAGAACAAAGGCTGCTCTGTAATATCTCTTTTCATCGGTGTTCTGGAAAAGAACAACGAATCCATTTTATCCCAGAACAGCTTGACGGTCGAAAGAAAACCAATGAGGAACGATACGGTGCCGAACGTTCCAAAAAAGTGCATCGGCTTCTGGCGGAACTTGCTTACAAACGTGATCGAAAGCAGATCGAGAAAACCATTGATGAATCGCTCCAGTCCAAATTTTGTCTGACCATACTTGCGTTCCCGGTGAGCAACTACCTTTTCGGTTATACGCGTGAACCCTGCCCATTTGGCGATGAGCGGAATGTAACGGTGCATTTCACCATATACGGTAATATTCTTCACTACGACAGACTGATAGGCCTTCAACCCGCAGTTGAAGTCATGCAGGTCGATGCCCGATATTTTCCTGGTGATATAGTTGAAGAATTTCGACGGGATGGTCTTGGAGATCGGATCGTAGCGTTTTTTCTTCCAGCCAGATACGAGATGGAATTTTTCCTTTTCGATCATCTCGTACAATCCTGGAATTTCGTCCGGACTATCCTGCAGATCGGCGTCCATCGTGATAACAACGCTGCCTTTCGATGCTCTGAACCCTGTTTGCAAGGCTGCGGATTTTCCAAAGTTCCGGTTGAAACGGATTCCCTTGAAGCGCGAATCGGCTGCATTGATGTCACAGATCTTTTGCCATGTCGCATCGGTGCTGCCGTCGTCGATCATGATCGCTTCAAAAGAAAAGCCGTGCGTTTCCATCACACGGCTTATCCATTGACACAATTCCGGTAAAGATTCTTCTTCGTTCTGAGCAGGGATTATTACTGATATATCGAACTGTGACTTATTCATTAAAATGTTTCCGGTCGCGCTTTTTGCGTAAAGATAGTAACAATTAATGCAAGGACTGCAGCCCAAAATGCTGACACGAGGACGATCATAGGCCAAAAGAGCTTTTGGCCCCACGAAATGCCCATCTCGATGGCTTCTTCTGGCTGATTTTGCTCTTCCATCTGCTGACGCGCCTTTTCCCAAATGTCGTCATAAACTGCCGTATCGATAAAGTTGATGTAAACGAACATAAATATCATTGAAATAGCCGCTGACATCACGAGAACCAAAAATCCAATGGTAAATCCCTTGCCATACGACATGTATCCGTCTCCATTGGCCTTAAAATGGCGATGCGCAAGTACAATTGCTCCTACGCCCAATGCAAGATTAATAATATTATTCACCCAATTGTTCTCCATTGGATTAGCCCCGAGAACTACATTTATCACGAAAATAAAGATTGATATGAGGCCAAGAATTGCTCCGAAACGCAATGCCACGGAGGAGGTACTGATGTTCGTTTCAGGGGTTTGTGTGCTGTCGATAGGTTGCTGCATAGAATTTAGGTTTTAGGTTCTCTTCTTAAGATCACTGATAATATGATGCTGATGAAAAATCCGATCGCATAGCTTTGTACAAAATATTGCAAAGCCAGATCAAAAGCATTTGTCGCGGGCAGCTGTTCCAAATTACGCTGATAGGCATCTTTTCCCAGTCGTTCGATCTCTTCGGGTGGCCATGCCTTCAAAAATTCAGAAAAAAGCCTGATGTATTCCTGAACGAAGTCCGGCTCGGCAACTCCGAACACATAAATGATCAACGCAGCGGTCAGTCCGAAGGCAGTGGTAAACAATACACTACAGATCAGGGCTTGCCAGAAATAAAGTATTCCCTCCTGGTAGTTATCGCGAAATTCCCTGAGTGTGAAAAATATAAAAATACCCATCAGGATGATACGGTAGTCGAAATAGGGCGGAACCAGTAATGGATGCTTGCCGATATAGAACAGGATAATGTTCAGTATGGCGCCCAATGCACCTGCGATCAAACCGTTAACGGCAGGAACTTTAACTATGGGTTTCATTTTTCAGCGCTATCGATCCATGACCGGTTATTGTTGAACACTGCGGCCACCTTGCCTTTCAATTCCCTGCCAAACCACGGAGAGTTTTTCGAACGTGATGTGTTGGATTTTTCGTCGAGTGTCCAGGTTCTTTCGGGATTCAATAAAGTGAGGTTGGCCTTTTCTTCTTCTGCGATGCGTGGCACTTCCATGTTCAGCACCTGCCTCGGTCCTATCGTCACTTTTTCGAGAAGCGTTTCCCAATCCACATGTTTCGAGAGGCTTGCAAGGTTTGCCGCAAAGGTCTGCAGGTTGATCATCCCGAACTCGGCATGATCGAACTCGACGTCTTTGCTTTCATGATCCTGCGGCAAGTGCCCTGAGCAGATCACATCGATGGTTCCGTCTTTCAGGCCGCGGATGATGGCGTCATTGTCGGCCCGCTCCCTTAACGGCGGATTCACCTTGTAGTTCGTGTCAAAATCCGCGAGCACGCTGTCGTCAAGCAACGCCTGGTATGAGGTAACGTCGCACGTCAGGTTGAGCTTCTTCTTTGCCGCCCTTACGAGCTCTATGGACTTTGCGGTAGATATCTTGCTGAGGTGAAGTCGTCCGCCGGCGTAATTCAAAATCTCGAGGTGCTTTGTTATGGCAATTTCTTCGGCGATGCGTGGCATACCCTTCAATCCGAGCCTGGTACTGTTCACGCCTTCGTGCATCTGTCCGAACAGGTTCAGCCAGATATCTTCCGGATGGTCGATCACAACTCCGTTGAATTTCTGAAGGTATTGCAGTGCCTTCAACAGGATATCGGTATGCCAGATGGGTTTCAATCCGTCGGTAAATCCTACCGCGCCTGCTTCGTGGAGGTCGATCATCTCCGTGAGCTCCTCGCCCTTGTTGTTCCTGGTCACCGAAGCCAGTGCATGCAGCTGAACAAGTCTGTTGTCGTTGCCCCTGGTGATGTAACTGATCTCGTTTTTTGTCTGTACTGCCGGCTGGGTATTCGGCAACATTGCCAGTTCGGTAAATCCACCTTCGACGGCCGAACGTATCGCCGAGTCGAGGTCTTCCTTTTGCTCAAGGCCAGGGTCGCCGATAAAAGTTCCGAGGTCGAACCATCCCGGTGACAGCTTCATTCCCTCTGCCCTGATCACCCGGTCGGCGGAGTAATTCTTGTCACCAATCTCGGCTATCCGCCCGTTGTTGAGGAGAACATTTTTTTCTTTTTTGTGAAAGGGAGAATTAGGATCGAGGATCTGGGGTGATTGAATAAGGATTTTCATCAATCTTTATTTTAGAAAACGGATCAGCAGAACCTCCGTCAGCAGGAATAAAAGACTGAGTATCAAAGCATATTTCCACAGGGGCTTACCCAGATACCTCGCCTTTATCTCGTCGCTGAACTGTTCAGCTGATTCGGCCTCGAAGATAGTAATATTGCTGCCGTTTCCCATTTGATTTTTCAATTCGTTCGCATCCGCCTGTTCCAGCAGAGATTCGGCCTTATCGATATTGAATGCCACCAGCTGCAACGAGTCATTTTCGCTCACTACCTTGTAAAGGCCCTGCCTGATCGAAAACTTGGGTATGTCGATAAACAGCTCATTGTTTACTTTTCGCTGGGCCGGCACTATTTCCAGGTCGCCCACAAGCTTCACAGGGCGGTCGTCCAGCAGGCTGTCTTCCCTGATCGTGATGAAATCTTCATTGACCGTATAATACAGCCGCTGGTTATTTTGCTTGCCGCTCGCGGCAATCCTGTACATCACCGGTACAAAAAGGGCATGGTTATAAAAATCGGTGAAGGAATTCTCGAGCGGAGAAGCCAGCAGATACAATTTACCTCCCTGGTCAAACCTGCTCAGGAAGGGCAGGTCGGTCTTGAAGCGGAGAATGGCCGTGCGGTCATTACCCCAACCCAGGAAAGGGGTAGCCTTAGGCATGGAAAGCGCCTGCGATTTTTCTTCGAAAATATCCTCGAAGAATGGGTTAGAAAAATCCGGTTTATCAAGGTCGGTCAATGTCGCATTGTCCAGGGCATGGAGCGATGGGATCCCGGTGAACTGGACATAGGACGGAACATCAGGTTTGGTTCCGGGAATGAACATCACGGCGCCGGTATTATTTTTCAGATACTCGCGCAGGGCGCTTCCCAGAGAAGGATCGATTCGGTTCAGGCCATTGATCACCACAAGCTCTGCGGAATTCAATAAGCTATAGTTGAAGTTACCCACGGCGTATGATCTGAAGTCAAAGATCTCATGGTTGCCAAACACACTTCCTACAGGGGTCGAGGCCGGCGTATTCCTGATCTCGATGATCCGGATCTTATCCGTAAAGTTGAGCGCGAGAAAAAACTCGTTATCAAAGCTCACCGGAAAATCCGCGAAGGTGATATATCCGCGGTTCAACCCCTTGAGTCCTGAGGCGATATCGAAAGAGGCGTTGGTCGAGCCTTTGGCGGGTATGGAAAGCTGCGTGGTGCCCGCCTGTACGCCATTGATGGCCAGCTTCACGTTCAGGTCGTTCACCTCGGTATCTCCGTCGTTCCGCAATTTCACATTCAGCACATTTTTCTCACCGCTGCTCGCGAAAGGATTTTCCAGGAAGGCGCTATCAACAAATACGTTGGCGGTAGAGCGGAATTTTACGGGTGCGAGGTGCCACCGGCTAACCGAGTCCCAGCGTGAGGGTATCGAGCCCAGGGTGGATCTTTGAAAATCGGATATCCAGAAGATCTGGCGCTGGCGGGTCAGGTCGTCCTTCAGCCTGAGGTATAGCTCGCCGATCCCGCGGCTTACCGGCGAAAATCTTATCTGTGCCAGAAGGTCCAGCGCTTCGGGTTTCGACTTGTATGTGTTTGACCATGGCGCGAAATCGTTCGTAAGGATCTTGAATCTGGTATCGGCTGGAAATTGGGAAACGATACTTTGCGCATATTTCAGCGCCGCCTGCAGGCCCTGAGTCTTGTCGGGCATCTGTGCGGACATGCTCTGGGAGTTATCGATATAGATGATGACCGCCTGGTCTGCGCCAAGCTGCTCCCTTGCCGGGATCACGGGCTGGGCAAAGGCGAGGACAAGGAACAACAAAAACAACAGACGGGACACCAGGATGAGGTAGTGTTTTAACCTGCGCTTCGATGACGT
>CBHTUB010000258.1:0-8295 GCA_966095595.1 uncultured Chryseosolibacter sp.
TTCAGAGCTGCCCACCGTTCATGAGAAGACGTCCTGAAGGTGGGCTTTCTTTTTTTCTAAGGACTGATATTCAATTCGTTCCATGCTTTGTTCCCTTCGCCGGCAAAGATTCCCTTTACTAGCGCCATACGCGAGTTCCCCAAGTATATTCTATATAACTGCATCAAACAGTCAATTTATCCATGCACGATGTTGACCGGTAAGCTCTTCCCGATCCATCGGTCAGTGGAGATAACTGAAGAAAGTCCGTCCGACACGTTCGGGAGGACCTAACGCTCCGTGGTCCCGATCACATCGGGACGACCCCCTTCTCCTACAGCTAGCTCAGTTTAGGTTAATGAGTTATTCAGAGCTGCCCACCGTTCATGAGAAGACGTCCTGAAGGTGGGCTTTCTTTTTTCCCGAGGCTGATATTCAATAGGTTCAGTACTCCCTTCCCTTCGCAGATAATGATCCCATTTGTACGTCCAGTCAGAAGACCCGTTCGACACACCCCGGAGCGCCTACTCTCAATCACACCGGAACGACCCATTCTGCCATAGCTGGCTTCGGTTAATGATTTCTATTCAGAGCTTCCCATCGCCCGAGGCAGACATACCGGGTTAGTTGTTTTGATTCCGTCCGATAGCCCTCAAGTTCGATACATACCATTTTCACTTCTAATGAATGACGCCGCCAAAGAAGCGGTGCGGCCAGGCATTTTATTTATACCCGTTTGGAATACAGGTATTGATTTGCTGATAAACAATCGTTTGCTTTGGAAAATAATATTTTGAGCTAACTCCGTTTACAACCTATGGCCAATTTTCCGTGGTATAAAAGTTACCCTGCCGGTATTCCGAACGAGATAAAATTATACGAATACAATTCCGTCACGGAGATCTTTGACGAGAGCTGCAAGACGTTCGCAGATCGTGTCGCTTTCGAGAACATGGGCGCTCAGCTGACGTACGGGCAAGTGGATGAACTTTCAAGGAACTTCGCCGCTTATCTTCAAAGCCTGGGTTTGCAAAAGGGCGAACGGATAGCTATTCAGATGCCCAACCTGCTACAGTTTCCCGTTGCTTTCATCGGAGCGCTTCGCGCAGGATTGATCGTGGTGAATACCAATCCGCTTTATACTCCGCGCGAGATGGAGCACCAGTTCAAAGATTCCGGCGCCGTGGCCATCGTGACCGTAGCCAATTTTGCCAGTAACCTTGAAAAGATAGTAGCGAATACCAGCATCAGGCATATCATCATCACACAATTGGGCGATATGCTCGGCGGACTGAAAAGTCACATTGTGAACTTCGTTGTGAAGCGTGTGAAGAAGATGGTCCCGGCATACAGCCTGCCGACCGCCGTGAGATTCATGGACACCCTTAAAAAGGGTTCATCATTGCCTCATAGAAAAGTTGAAGTTGCTCTCGATGACCTGGCAGTATTACAATACACCGGTGGCACAACTGGCGTTTCAAAGGGTGCACAACTTTCTCACGCGAACATTGTAGCACACAACTCGATGATCAAGTACTGGTTCAAACCGTACATGAGCCCAACGGGAGATGACATCATGATCACTGCGATTCCCATGTATCATATATTTGCGCTTACCGTAAACGGACTATTGATGTTCAGCGCTGGTGTGAAAAATGTCATGATCACAAACCCGCGTGATATTCCCGGTTTCTGCAAGGAATTGAAAAAACATAAATTCAGCATTATCACAGGTGTGAATACTTTGTTCAACGGATTGCTGAATAATCCGGAATTCAAAACACTGGACTTCACAAAGCTCAAGGGAGCGGTTGCAGGCGCCATGGCTGTGCAGGATGTCGTTGCAAAACGCTGGCGCGAAGTGACCGGTACGCCCCTCGTTGAGGGATACGGACTGAGCGAGACTTCTCCGGTATTATGTTGCAATCCACTCGATGGGAAGCATAAACAGGGAACGATCGGAATACCGATGCCGAGCACGGAGGTGGCGATCTTCGACGAAAATGGAAATCAGCTTCCGCAGGGTGAGGTAGGGGAGATCTGTGCGAGAGGTCCGCAGGTGATGTCAGGGTATTGGAATAGTGACAATGCAGGTGTGTTCTTCGAAGGCGGGTGGTTCAGGACCGGCGACATCGGTGTGATGGATACGGAAGGTTTTTTTAAGATCGTCGACAGGAAGAAAGACATGATCAAGGTATCGGGCTTCAATGTATTTCCCAACGAGGTCGAGAATGTGGTTGCGGCTCATCCGAAGGTACTCGAGGTTGCGGCCATCGGCGTGCCCGATCCGAAGTCCGGCGAGGTGATCAAGATCTTTGTCGTGAAACGTGATCAAAGCCTGACCGAGGAAGAGCTTTTGAAATATTGTCATGAGAATCTGACGAACTACAAAGTACCCAAGCGAATTGAGTTCCGCACCGAGTTGCCGAAGACAAATGTCGGAAAGATCCTGCGTCGCGCGTTGAAGGAGCAGGAAGCGTCAGCTGCGGCTGCCTGATAAGACTTTAACTATATCATGATCTTGAGATCTGCCATTGGCACCATAGTCGTTATTGCTTTGTCGTTTGGTCAAAGCAAAATGGAACAGACGCGCCCTGTAGCAGACTCGCTGCAGTATCCGGGCGAGAAGCATTTAAGAAATCTGACGCAGCTTACCTTTGGTGGCGACAACGCAGAAGCCTACTGGAGCTTTGACAGCAAGAAGCTTGTATTCCAGTCGAACAATCCAGCCTGGAATGTGCAGTGTGACCAGATATTTTACACGGAAGTCGGACGCGACGACCTGAAGGCAAATAGGCCCGTGATGCTGAGTACGGGAAAGGGAAGAACGACCTGCTCTTATTTTCTGCCGGGTAACAAGGCAATTGTTTATGCCTCGACCCACCTGGGTGGAACGGAATGTCCCAAAGAACCGGAGCGAAAACCCGGAGCAAAATACCTATGGCCGGTGTACGATTCATACGACATCTTTGTCGCCGACCTGAGCGGTAATATTCGCACGCAGCTCACAAACACAAAGGGGTACGATGCCGAAGCCACAGTTTCGCCGAAGGGAGACAGAATTGTTTTTACGAGCATGCGGAACGGTGATCTGGATCTGTATACTATGAAGATCGATGGCACAGATGTCAGGCAGATCACCAACACAGTCGGATACGATGGTGGTGCTTTTTTTTCACCGGATGGAAAGAAGTTGGTGTTCCGCGCATCACGTCCAAAAACTGACGAACAAAAGAAGGAATATCAGGAGTATCTCGCACAAGGTCTCGTCGCACCTACCGAGATGGAAATTTTTGTGTGTAATGCTGATGGCTCGAACATGAGACAGATCACGAACCTCGGTAAGGCCAACTGGGCTCCATTCTACCATCCATCGGGGAAAAAGATCTTGTTTTCGTCTAACCACAAAGGTACACGCGGCTTTCAGTTCAACATATTTATGATCAACGAAGACGGTACGGACCTCGAGCAAGTCACCTATGATGGCGTTTTCGATTCATTTCCCATGTTCTCCCCGGATGGAAAGAAGCTGGTCTTTTCGTCAAACAGGAACAATGGTGGAACGCGGAACACCAACCTGTTCGTTGCGGATTGGGTCGACTAAATGGGCGCGAAGTGACCAGAGCAAAACCGGAAATGCGTATTGGGGTCTGATCCGGTTTTTGTAAATTGTCATAGTACTACTACCACAAACCATTTTACTTATGCTGGGATTTTTTGAACATCAATATCTGTCGTACAAAAAGAACCACATCAAGAATCTGCTAGCGCTGGCTAAAGTCGACGGCCATGTTCATGAGAAGGAGGAAAAGCTGCTGTACAGGATCGGGAAAAAATACGGACTTAAGGAAAGGCAGATCAAGGAGCTGGTGGATAGCGACGAAAAGCATGTCATCAACGTTCCCGATAACCATAACGACAAGATGAATCTCCTTTATGATCTGTTGCTGATGGTTCACGCTGATGAAAAAATAGAAAAGCAGGAAATCCAGTTTGTTGAAGAGGCCGTGGAGCAACTCGGTTTGAAAAAGGAAATTGTTGCCTGGCTCATCAAATCATTCGAGAAGGGCGTTCCCCCGCGTGCGGATGAGTGGGAGGACATCAAGCGTGAGGCTAAAGAAAAGTTCGTCGCAAAACATTAATCGAACAGTCCGAAGAACTTGTCTATGATCACAAGAATAGACAAGATCCCCAGCAGGATCGGGCAGATATAGCGGATGGAAATATGGAGGTAGCGTTGCACAAACGATCTTGCATATCCCGTTGCTCCCTTTTGTATTTCCAGGTCAAAGTTTCGAAGCTTCCATTTTTTTGAGATAAAAACACACATGAGGCATCCGCCGATCGTCAGCGTAATGTCTGTCATGTCCGCTACGAACGTCAGAAAATCACGGCCTTTGTAAAATGCCAGTTTGTTCAGGGCCGGTACTGTGCCGAAGCTCATCATGCTTGGCAGGCCGATCAGAAAGATCACGGCGGAAAGGATCCATACCACATATTTTCTTGGATATTTCTTTTCATCCACAAAATAGGCGACGGGTAATTCCAGGAGAGAGATGCATGACGGCAGGGCCGCGAAACATAACAGAAGGAAAAATGCTCCGCCGATCACCTTTCCGGCAAACATTCCCATGCCCTTGAATATTTCGGGCATGACCATAAACACGAGTGGCGGACCTTCTGCCGGTGACAATCCTGCTGAAAAAACCAACGGAAACACCATGAGGCCCGCAAGGAAGGCAATGATGGTATCCGCCCAGGTCACCACCGACGATGAGTAAATTATATTCTCATCCTTCTTCACATAGGAACCATACGTGATGAGCCCTCCAACACCGAGCGATAGTGTAAAGAACGAGAGACGCAGGGCGTCGAAGATGGTCTGAGCAGTGATCTCGGTGAAATCGGGAATCAGGTAAAACCGTATACCTTCTGCCGCGCGAGGTAGTGTCAGACTGTAGCCTATAAGGATCAGCAGAACGAAAAACAGGGCAGGCATCAATATCCGGTTTGCCTTCTCTATGCCTTTCTGGACCCCGTTCACAACGGCGAATGCCGTGAGGAATAGGAAGCCCAACGAGTAGATCAGATTGGACGTGATGTCATTTACATAATTGCCGAAGAATGATCCATAGTCTTTTTCCGTAAGTAACGTTCCGAATACCAGCTCGATGAAATATCCGAAGGCCCAGCCAGCGACAACGTTGTAGTAGGACAATATAATGATGCCACTTGCGATACCGAACAGTCCGAGCATGCCCCAGCGCCTGTTCCCGAGTTTCGTATAGGATCCATAGGCATCGAGCCCGGCAGCCCTTCCAATGGTGATTTCTCCTACCATAACAGGAAAGCAAAATAAAAAGATACACGCCAGGTAGATGAACAGGAATACAGCCCCACCATTCTGCCCTGCCAGATACGGAAACCGCCAGATGTTACTGAGGCCGATCGCGGACCCTGTTGCTGCGAGAATGAATCCCAATCTGCCGGAAAAGTGTCCGCGGTTGGCCATAGGAGTATTGATAATCGACCAAAGTAGAGGTTATGGCACGAATATCAAAGCAAGCTACCGCGGGTATAACTTTTGGTTGATTTCAGCAATGGCGTCAATATTATTACATCTCTTCCGATACGGTAAACGCTTTTGTATAAATTGACGTTTATCTACTCGGAGGCTTTTTATGGAGGACTTCAGGAAACTTACTACGCAGGAAAAAGCTTTACGGATCAATTTGAGTAAAGCTATCTATGGCTCATTTGCCGAAATAGGTGCAGGTCAGGAAGTTGCGGCCAACTTCTTCAAGGTTGGCGGAGCTTCGGGTACCATTGCCAAAACCATCTCAGCATACGACATGAAATTCAGCGACGCCATCTATGGTGTTTGTGATCGCTATGTGTGCGAGGACAGGCTTATGCAGATGCTGGACCACGAATACGTTCTGCTTCCAGAGCGACTTCCAAACCGGATAGAGACAACCCGGTTTTTTGCTTTTTCAGATACCGTAGAGATCCTTAACTACGAACGAACCAATCAGGGACATGGATGGATGGGCCTTCGTTTTCAGTTGAACCCGAAGACCGAACCCAATGAATGCGTTATCCATGTGAAGATGCACGACACGGATCCTCTTCAACAGCAGCTTGCGTTGGGTGTTGTTGGGGTGAATATGCTCTATGGCTGTATGTTCATGAGCGACCCGGAGGAGATCCTTATGTCGCTGATCGATGGCCTCACACAGCGCCGCGTCGAAATAGATATGTTCAGGCTTGTCGGGCCGGACTTTAAACACGTCGACAACAGGCTGATGGCGCTGAAGATGGTGAAGAACGGACTGACAAAGGCTGCGATGTTCGGACCTGACGGCAATGTGATGCAACCGTCCGACGAGCTGTATAAAAAGAATGTCCTGGTGCTCCGCGGAAGGTTCAGGCCGCCAACCCACGTCAACGTGGACATGTTGCTTGCATCCAGAAGACATTTTAGGAAGGAACCCGATGTCGATCGCTCGAGGATCACGCTGATCACGGAGCTTACCCTGAACGATTTGAGCCCCGATGGCAAGATCGACGAGCGTGATTTTCTTCACCGTGCCGATATCATCTGCTCACTTGGCCAAAACGTGCTGATCTCGAACTACTTTGAATATTACCGCCTTGTAGACTACCTGTCGAGAACAACCAAGGGAAAGAAGATCGGTATCATCATGGGCATCTATGCGTTGCAGAAAGTTTTTGAAGAGAAGACGTACGAGAATATCCGGGGTGGTATCCTGGAGTGTTTTGCATCGCTTTTTGGAAACAATGTCAAGCTGTATATCTATCCCGCCCAGCGCTCGGATGGATCGCTGTTTACCCTGAAGGACTTCGAGGAGGAGCTTCCGCAGAATTTGAAAAGCCTGTTCAGGTATCTGATGGACAACAACAAATTGGAAGATGTGAACGATGCCAACGTGAAGAACCTGCATATTATCTCCGACAACGTCCTCGCGATGATCAGGAAAGGAGAACAGGGGTGGGAGCAATATGTGCCACAAAAAGTTGCTGCGGCGATCAAACAACAGGGATTGTTCGATTATCCTCATGCCCCCACAAAGAAGGAGGAGAAAGCTACTGTCGCCGCGACCTAGTTATATTCAATGCAAATAGACAACCAGGATCTCGGAAAGTTAATTCTCAGGGTGACGTGCGCCGGTTTACTGCTGATGCATGGATCGCATAGCGCCATTCACGGAGTCGACCATATCAAGGGAATGCTTGCGAATAACGGCTTGCCTGAATCCCTGGCCTGGCTCAATCTCGTTGGAGAGGTTGTCGCCCCTCTTATGATGATCGTTGGTTTCAAAGCCCGCATTGCCGGCCTCATCGTGGCGTTCAACATGCTCATGTCAGTCGTGATCGCCCATCGGGATATCATGTTCAGCCGAAATGACTTTGGCGGATGGATGATCGAGCTCAATGTGTTCTTTATGTTTACGGCGCTTGCCGTCACATTTATGGGAGCAGGAAGATTTGCAGTGACGAAGGGAAAGTGGGACTAACGAAGTTTTTTTGCCTTGTAGTCAAGCATGAACTTTTCAGATTTTTATCGCCCAGTTTTTTCTTGTTGATTTTGTCGTATTCGTCAATGGCCGTTGCCGGAAAGAAGGCTTCAACAACGTTCCTGATGTATGGAGTTCTGTGAAATTCGCATAACGGATCCAGGGCATTTACCGCTCTGCGCGGAGCACCTTCAGTTGTTCTTATTATAGTGGTCAACGAATGTTTCAAGGTGTTTGAAGTGAACTTCACCTTTTTCTTTCTCGTATCCGTCGACGGTCTCTTCGGAAAAGAATTCGAACATCATTTCACGAAACTTCTCTTTTTTTGACGGAACGCCGCGAACATATTGTTCGGATTCTTCGTGAAGGACATACAGATAAGGTACGTTATCCAGGGTGTGATCGATAACGTGGTGGAGACTTCCTTTTTTAAAATGTTCTACGAACTTTTCGTGTTGGGTATCGATCCCGAGCAGATCCACCTTGCCCGACTTCAATATGCGCGCATCGACATGTTCGAAATGAAATCCTTCGATATCGAACGGGAAGAAATTTTTCAACACACGAAACGTGTCATGTTTGATGGCATATTCATAGATGTCAGCCTTGCGGTAATGCACCGGAGCAGGATCATTTTTCGATTTCAGGAATTCGATAACGTGCTCGCCGGTCTCGCCCGGGATTTTTTTATTAAGGAAACCATGGAGTACCGTATGATTGTTGAATTTGATATATCCTTCCTGAGCCAGGCTACACAAAGGGAGGATTGTGATCATTA
>CBHTUB010000259.1:0-8283 GCA_966095595.1 uncultured Chryseosolibacter sp.
TCCGAAAAGATTTTCAATCTTAAGAAAATTCTGCTTTTCGTGTGTGTTGCCAGTCTTTATGAAAGCGTAATAGGGAATCTTCAAATAATAGAACAGCGAAACGACCGTGTTCAGCAATCCTGTGATGAGTAAAATCAACAGGATCGCTTTATGTGTGATTTCAAACGATTGCCATATCCCTGTAAATACGAGAAGCTTTGCCGTGAAGCCGGCAGTAGGGGGAAGACCGGTCAGCGAGATCATCGCCACGAGGATTCCGGTATTGGCGATGATCCAGACGCTGCCTGTCCCCGCATATTCTCTGGTAGTGTGTATTCCACGCTGCCCCAATGTTCCCACATAATGAAAGATCAGGAAGTTTGCCACGAGGTAGACCGCAGAATAAAATACGATGACTCCCAATCCCTGAGCGTTGAAAACGCAGATCGCCGACACCAAAAAACCGGATTGTGCGATCGAGGAATAGGCCATCAGTCGCTTGATGTTCTGCTGGGCCAGGGCAGCAAAATTTCCGATGGTGATGGTGATGGTGGCAACCAACGCAAGCACGAATTGCCAGTCGTGAGCCGCCTTCGCCAATGACATGGCAAGCACGCTCAGCGATCCGATAGCGGCTGCCTTTGGAACGGTGGAGAAGAACGCGACGACCGCGGTAGGCGCGGCCTCGTAAACGTCGGGTGCCCAGAAGTGCATGGGCGCGGCTGCGACCTTGAATAACAACGCGCCGATCACCAGCAGGATCGCAAGCAGAGCCAGATAGGAAGTGTCCGATCCGACATAGTCGATGAATTTGCCTGACGCAATGTTTGTTGAGCCCGTGAGACCATACAGCAGACTGAAGCCATAGGCCATACAGGCCGATGCCACCGCGCCATAGATAAAATACTTCATCGTTGCCTCGGCCGACTTCTTCTGGAACGCGAATCCTGTCAACACGTACGAAGGAATGGAGATCAACTCAAGGCTGATGAAGATCATCAGCATGTCGGTACTCATCAACAGGAAATGACAACCCGATACAACGGTTAACAGCAGTGTATAGAATTGTGAGTGATCTCTGTGGTGGCTCTCCTTCAAGGCCAGGAATGCCGTGAGGATCGCACCGATATCTACGATGATCTTTAATGCATCGGTATAAGCTTGTTTTCTCAACGCGCCTGCAAACAGATCTGCAGTGTTCGTGAAGTCTGCAAGATTTGTGGTGATGGTTAAGGCAAGCGCAACGACGAAAATTGCGGGGAGTATTTTTTTGTCCCTGGTCGCTGGAAAGAATCCCAGGATGATCAGTAACAGGATTCCGCCCACAAGAATGATCTCGGGCTTGATGAGCCACAGGCTTTGTTCGATGTCGGAGAGTATTTCAATTGTTTTCACCGATCAGAGGTTCGCCAGGGATTTGAGTTGTCTGAGATTGATCAGAAAATATTCCGTGTACGGATTGATGATGTCCAGCAATAGTTGGGGAAATACCCCCAGGACGATTGTGGCGATGGCAAGCGGCGCCAGTACAAATATCTCTTTCCTGCTTACGTCCTGCAGGGTAGAGATCGTACCCGATGGTCTGATATGGTATTTTCCGAAGAACATCCTCTGAATCGTCCATAGAAAATATCCTGCGCCCAACACAAGGCCCGTTGTTGCCAGGATCGCGAGCGATGGATGAAGAAGGCCGTTGACGGAAGACGATCTGAATGCGCCAAGCAGGACAAAGATCTCTCCGATAAATCCCGAGAAGCCGGGCAATCCCATCGACGCAAAAAAGGCAATAAGCACAAACACGAAGAATTTGGGAGCAACCTGCGCTAACCCCGAATAGTTGCTGATCGTGCGATCGCTTGTCCGGTCATATAATACTCCGGCAAGAAGGAACAGCATTGCCGACAATAGCCCATGACTGACCATCTGATAGATCGCGCCTGTTATCCCTTCCGTTGTAAAGGAAGCGATGCCCAGCAATACAAATCCCATGTGGGAGACCGAAGAATAGGCGATCAGCCTTTTAAGGTCCTTGCTGCCCATGGCATTAAATGCGCCGTAGATGATCGAAATGACGCCGACAATGCCCACGAACATGGAGAAGTACGACGCCGCGTCAGGCAGGATCGGATATGCTATGCGCAACAATCCATAACCACCGATCTTCAGGAGCAGGGCGGCGAGCACTACGGATATCGGTGTTGACGCCTCCACGTGTGCATCCGGCAGCCAGGTATGCAAGGGAACGGCAGGAAGCTTGATGGCAAATCCTATGAATAAAAGCAGGAAGCACCATTGACGCACGGTAAGCGGGCCTATGCTTGCGATCCTATGCAGATCGATCAGCGATCCGGGGATGATATTTTTCTGATCGAACATGTCGATCATGCAGAATGTATGGATCGCTTCATGGCTGTTCGATGAAGCGTCATAGGAGATGTAGAGTACGATCATCACGATGAGAATGAGGATCGAACCGAGAAGTGTGTACAGGAAAAATTTGATCGACGCATACTCACGCCGGCTGCCGCCCCAGATGCCGATGAGAAAATACATGGGTAGCAACATGAATTCGAAGAAGAGGTAAAAGAGAAGAAGGTCGAGCGCCGAGAAGCTCCCGATGATCGAGGTATTCAGCACGAGCAAAAGAACATAATATCCTTTTTCATTTCTTTCCACTTTCCACGAAGCGATCGTTGCAATAAGCATAATGCCTACGGAAAGCGCGACGAGGGGCAAGCTCAGACCATCCAATGCTACGAGATATTCCGCTCGTAAAATTCCCCAGGCTCCGAGGTCGAGGTCGATCCATCTCGCGTAGTTGATAAATTGAAATGATGCGTTGGAGTTGTATCCCGCCAACAGCACTGAGATGATGATCACCTGCGCGATGCAGGCAGAAATGGCTATCGCTTTGAAAAAACGTGTTAATGACGTGGGGAGAAGAAGTATGACAAGCGCTGCAACGAGGGGAGTAAAAATCAGGAACGTAAGTAGGTAGTGCTGCATTTTTATCCGCGAGGTGACGTCAATTTGAAGTCCAAATTATGAAAATAATGATTGCAAACACCGACCAGAAAACGTAATGCTGGATTTTTCCTCCCGCAGTGTTCCTGATGATGTCTCCGAAAAAGCGAACGATCGTAATGACAGCCGATACGATACCATCGATGATGTTCCGATCGACCCACGCAAGAAAGTGTGCCAGCGTCACATTGCCGAATGTCCAGAGGTGGATCGTCCTATCCAGCACTTTCTTGTCGGCCGATAACGTTACGTGTGAGGTTTTCGCTGAAAGACCTTTTGCGATATTGATAGTGAAGGAGTCGATAAGAAAACCTTCCCTGAAAATTTTTGGTGCGTGTCCCTCACGTGACCCGAACATGAACCAGCCACCCGCTATGCCGGCGAGAACAATACCGATGGAGATGATCATTACAGTTATCGAATGCGTATTGGTTATCACTACCCACCCCGAAAAGTTGAATGGATTCGCCGAAACCACAAGCCATAGCGAGCATAGCGCGAGGATGATGATCGGTATTCGCATAATGACCGGGCTTTCCACGTTCTCCGGCGATACGCGCGGCGCGGGGGCAATCAGGTACCAGATCAGCCGGAATGAATACATCACTGTTATTAATGAGATGAGGCATGTGACCAAAAAAATGGCCCTGGAGACAGGGTCTTCACTTTGCCAGAGAGCGGTAAGGATGAGATCTTTTGAAAGGAATCCTGAACTAAACGGTACGCCCGCCAGTGCTGCCGATGACACGATAAATCCGAAAAATGTCACGGGCATTTTTTTTCGGAGGCCGCCCATATTGCGGATGTCCTGAGGGTCCAGATGCTCATGATGTTGCTGTGCGGTTTCGTGCAGCGAATGAATGACACTCCCGGCGCAGAGGAAGAGGCAAGCTTTAAAAAAGGCATGCGAGAACAGATGGAGCCACGCCGCATCGACGGCCTTCATGCCCAGGGCGATGAACATCAGCCCCAGCTGGGAAATGGTTGACCAGGCAAGTATCTTCTTGATGTCGAACTGTGCGGTTGCCGACAGTGCTGCGATGAGTGATGTTATGGCACCAATGATCGTGACGACCAATAATGCTTCGTCCGGGAACAGGGGAAACATACGGATCATCAGGTACACGCCTGCGGCCACCATCGTAGCGGCATGTATCAGGGCGGAAACTGGCGTTGGCCCTGCCATGGCGTCCGGGAGCCAGGTGAACAACGGGAATTGTGCGGATTTTCCTGCGATGCCACCGAAGATACAAAGCGTTGCGATGGTAAGCAGTCCCTTGTCCATCGGCACAGAACTTAGCGCAGACAATTCGAACGTTCTGGTCTGCGTCCAGATGATCATCAATCCTGCGATAAATGCGGCGTCGCCAATTCGATTAACGATAAATGCTTTCGTCGCTGCGGGGCCGGCTTCGTCTTCTGTCATATAGTGACCGATCAACATGTAAGATGCAAAGCCCACCAGTTCCCAGAAGCAGAACAGTAATAGTAGATTGTCTGCAAGCACAACGCCCAGCATGGCGAAGGTGAAGAAACTGAGCATGGCATAGTACCGCGTGATCGCGGGGTCGGACGCCATGTAGCCGGCAGAATAAAAATGAATGAGGAATGAGATCACGGCCACGACAAAGAACATCAGGCACGACAGACGGGTGATGCTCAGATTCGCGGTGACCACATGTGTCCCGATCGTGAACCATTTCTGTGTATAGATGATGTTGGTGTCGGCGGTTGTTGAAGCAAGGGCAATTCCGGACACGATGCAGCACCCCAGCATCAGGAAGGGTGCAACGATAGAGGCAAGCCAGGAATATTTTTCGGAGATGAAAATCGAGACAATACAAGCGACAAACGGGAAGCCGGCAGCGATCAGAAGAAGTGTCGGGATTTCACTCATGGTTGTTTTATGTCGTGTTAGCCTTTTAGTTCGCTGATCTCTTCCGGTACAGATGTGTTATGCATTTTATAAACATGCAACACAATGGCGAGCCCGACCGCAGTTTCGCAGACCGCTACCACGATGATAAAAAGTGCAAACATCTGACCGTTGATAGACTCTGGGTACATCTGGTTAAACGCTACAAGATTAACATTCGCCGCATTGAGGATTAGCTCCAGCCCGATCAGCATCATCACGAGATTCTTCTTGATCAAAATGATCATCAGGCCTATGGTGAACAGAAGGGCTCCGAAATACAGTGTGTGTAGCAGTGGTATCATTTCACGGTGCTGTTTTTGTTTCCGGACGAAATTACAGCCGCGCCGATAAGCGCTGCGAGCAGAAGGATCGCCGTAACCTCGAACGCAAGCAGATGTGATGTCATGAGGCTGATACCGGTCTCCCTGGTTGAATTGAGATCGATGCTACCGGCTTCTGCGTCGGAGAAGTCTTTGGTCAGGAGGCTGACGAGCAGATAGATCAGCAGGCAGCCTGTTAACGCAGCTGGAAAAATGTTGGTCGTTTTAACGTTCAATGCTACTCCTGACGTTGTTTTGCTGGTGAGCATGATCCCGAACAACATGATCACCACCACACCACCGGCATAGATGAGGATCTGTGTTACCGCGAGGAACTCTGCGAATGACAATACGTAGATAGCGGCAATCGACAAGAGTACGATCAGCAGGAGCAGCACTGCCTTGAAAAGATTTTCGACAAAGAGGATCAGTATGGCGGAAATCCCTGCCGACAACATGAAGAGGTAATATAGTATCTCTGTAAATCTCATGATGCGGGAGGAGGGCCCGGCGGTTTGATCTTAGGCTTGAACACCGGTTTGGGCGCCGCTGGAGCTACGGGTTTTGGCGCCGCGGTCTCCTCTTCTCCGGAAGCTGACACAGGGGGAGGCACCACGACTGTTTTGGTTTTCTGATGTTCCTCCAGTTTACGCCTCTTCTCTTCTATTTCCGATGGTGACATTTCTGCAAATGCAAAGTTATGTTCGCGGATGTCCGTTACACTGAAATCGTAGACCTTCGTCATGGTAAGACATTCCGTCGGGCATACGGTCGTGCACAGTCCGCAGAAACAACACTTGCCCATGTCGATGTCGAACTTCGCTGCATAGATTCTTTTTGGGGTCCCGTCTGACGTTTTGCCGATCTCCTCAACGGCTTTGATCGGTTCGATCTCGATGCAATTCACGGGACAGATCTTCGCGCATTTATCACAGACAATGCAGTCGTCGATCTCATTGTGAAGCCTATACCTGCCGTTGTCGGGCACGGGCAATAGCTCATGCGGATATTGAATGGTAGCTATGCCTTCCTTTTGATGAAAGTATTGTGGATCGGTGATCGCGACCGGTCTTCGCGATTTACGGGCATCTGCCAGATGTCTCAGGGACAGGCGCAGACCGCTGAGCAGCGTTGAAACGCTTTGACGAACCTCTCCCCAATAAGATCGTTGTTGCATAGCAGATGTAACAAATCTAAATAGCCGTGCCTGGAATCAGTTTGCTTTCGGAAGCGTGAAGTAGAAGGTGCTGCCTTTTCCCTCCGTGCTTTCGACCCAGATCTTTCCTCCATTCTTTTCCACGAATTCCTTGCACAGGATCAGGCCAAGGCCGGTACCTTTTTCGTTGGCTGTACCTCGTGTTGTGTAAGGAGCAGTCTTGTCGAAAAGTATCCTCAATACATCGCTTGTCATGCCGATGCCATTGTCTTTTACCGATATCAGCCATTGGTTGTCGCGGATCTCGGACGCGATCACGACTTCACCGCCGTCGTTGGTGAATTTGATGGCGTTGGTGATGAGGTTCCTGAAGACCAGGTTGATCGTATTGGAGTCAGCGTGAGCCAACGCGAGAATAGGTATGTTGTTCGTCAGTCGGATCTTTTTCGTTTGCACTGCGGTGAGCAGTTGAATATTTTCCTCGACGATCTTATGCAGATCTATTCTTGTAGGCTGGAGGTTCAGCTTGTCCATCTGAAGGAGTGTCCAGTCCAGCAAGTTGTTGAGCAAGGTTCGCGTATGGTTGAAACGAATCTTAAGTTCCGAAATGTGAGCCGGCAGCTCTTCAGGTTTGATAGCACCTTTGTCGAGCAGATCGAGCAGACCGGACAACGCATTGATCGGCGAGCGCAGGTCATGCGAGATAATCGAGAAGAATTTATCTTTTACCTGATTGAGGCGCTCGAGCTCTTCACTACGTCTCTCCATCTCGTCCTGATGTTGCAGGAGCAGGGTGTTGATCTGCCTTCTTCTCTGACCGCTGCGGTAAACGGTGGCAAGGAGGATCACGCTCAGCGCCATCACTACGACGAGAATGTTGCGGATGAACTCCTGCTTTTTCAATTGCTCGTCGATCGCATCCTGCTGACTTTTCAATGCGGCGATCTGGGTGTCTTTGTGTTCCGTTTCAAAGAGCACCTGCTCGCGCAACAGCTTTTGCTGCATGTCGTGGCTGAAAAGCGAGTCTTCGAGCTGCTTGTATTGTTTCAGGAACGAGAGGGATCGCTGATAGTCGCCTTTCTCTTCGAATATTTTCGTCAGCTCGCTGAAACACTCGGCTTCCAGAGTACGTGCGTTGAGCTTGCGCGCAATGCCCAAAGCTTTTTCGACCGAGTGGATGGCCTCGTCAAGCTTTCCCTGATCGGCATAGACCTTTGCTCTTCCGAACTCGACCTCGGCACTACCCAGCTCATTGTTCGTTTTCCGGTGCAGCATGTCGGTGCTGTCGTAATAGGCGAGGGCAGTTTCATAATTCTTTTTCGCCTGGTGAATGACGGCGAGTTTAGTAAGTGTGCGTGGCTCCAGTACCTGAATGTTGAGTTTTCTGGTGAGGCTGAGGGAGCGTGTCAGAGTTGCTAGCGCAGCGTCATACTCCTGTTTGCGCAGTTGGATATCGCCTATTTCATCGAGTGAGTAGGGAAGTCCCTCTTCGTCGCCAATGGTTTCGCTGAGGTTCTGAGAGATCAGAAGCTTGTCCATGGCCGCGTCGAACTGACCTAATTCCTTGAATACGCGTCCCCAGTTGTGTACGGAGATGGTCATCAGGAGCGAATCGCCTTTCGCCTTCGATATCTTGTAGGCTTGCGTATAGTAGTGATAGGCTTCATCGTACTCACCGATATCGAAGTAGTCGTCGCCTATGCTGTTGTATATCGATGCGAGTCCGATAGAGTCCTTCAAACCTGAAAAGACCTCGAAGGCCTTGTTGTCGTGTTGGAGGGCGGTAATATAATCGCCACTTAACGTATAGAGTCCTCCCAGGGTCTCGTGCGCATATGATTCACTTCTCGGAAGGTTGTTCTTCTGGGCAAGGGCGACGGCATCTT
>CBHTUB010000260.1:0-8265 GCA_966095595.1 uncultured Chryseosolibacter sp.
GCGGCCAGGTGGTCCAGGCCGGTCATAAAGGAGTCAAGACCGGTAATGGGTTTTACACTTATCAACCCGGTTCGAAGGATCTGGTAGTTGCCGCCCAATTCAAGTCGCGCTAGTTCTTTGTGAACTTCGTATCTCCTTTGAGACCTTTGTGTATTGGATTTACGGACTCATGGAAAAGACGCTATCCGCAATGAAATTTTACGGCAAAGTCGCGAAGAAGCAAAGGAACGCAAAGTAAACCGCTATTTCCGCGCTAACAGATCCCGGATCTCACTCAAAAGCTTAACGTCTGCCGGAACCTCGGCAACGGGGGCCGGTTTCGCTTCTTCTTTCCTTTTCAGCTTGTTGATGGTGCGAACCACCATGAAGATCACAAACGCTATGATGAGGAAGTCGAGCACTGTTCCCATGAACGATCCGATCTTGATCCCCGGCCCTACCTCAACTGTCCGCCAATCTGCGGTCGGGTTCAGAAAGTAGTTGATGACCGGCATTACGATATCATTCACTACCGAGGTTATAATCTTTCCGAACGCAGCACCGATGATCACACCTATCGCGAGGTCCATGACGTTTCCCCGCATTGCAAATTCCTTGAATTCCTTTAGCATATAATATTGAGTTAATGGTTTGATGAAAGAAAGATTCACTATGGTAATTTAGAATGCTTCCGCTTAATCTAAATACCTTACAGTTTCTCATTATTTTATATGCCCAGTAAAAACAGCAATGGGGGCAAGAGCCGTAAAACAGCGACCGGGTCGGGCAAGCCCGGAAAGAATGCGGCAAAGAAATCGCCGGTGAAGCGGTCGGGAAAGCATACTATCAATCTGCGGGACAGTGAAAAGAAATTGATGCTGGCACTCGAGGCCGCCCAAATGGGCATTTGGGAATGGACCATTTCAGACAATTCCGTTCAATGGTCGGATAATGTTCACCAGCTGTTTGGTCTTACAAAAAACGATTTTGACGGAACATTCGAGACCTACGTGAACCTCATTTTGCCGGAGGACCGCCATGTGGTAATAGAAACTATCAACAAGGCGATGCGGGAAGAGGGCATCTGCCATATCGAGCACCGGCTGCGTTGGTCAAATGGCGCGATCCGATGGATTGAAAGTCTGGGAAAGATCACTTACGACAAAAAGGGCTGGCCGATCAGGATGACGGGAACGATCCAGGATATCACCAAACGTAAGCAGGTAGAATATGAGCGCGAGAACTGGAAGACCCGGCATGAGCTCATTTCAAGATCGGCGGGGTTGGTGATCTATGACTACGACATTCCTTCCGGGGACATCATTTGGAGTGGAAACAGCGAGCACGTTCTGGGCTACAAGCCCCATGAGCTCGGAAATATTGACCGGTGGGTTGAGTTCATACATAAGGATGACCGGGATGAGGCTTTTGCGCTGCTGGAAAAGGCACAGGAAAAGCTCCGTCCCTACGATGTTCATTATCGGTTTCGTAAATCCCGCGGTGGATACTGCCATATCCACGACCGCGGATTCTTTATTGCCGACGGCCAGGGCAGGGCGGTCCGGATGCTGGGCATGATGACCGATGTCTCCGAACGGATAAGTGCGGAAAAAATGATCCGTGAGAATAACCGCCTCCGGGAAAGTATCGAAAGCGCCATGCCGGGTATTCTTTATGTCTTCGATACCGTCACCAGGGCGAACGTGTATGCGAATCAGAGTAGTCTGACGTATCTCGGTTACAGTCCGGAGGAACTTCGGGAGATGGGACCGGATTTCGTCAGCCGTATCATTCATCCTGACGATCTCGGGGGATTGACTGAATGGAGTGATGAGCCCGACGGCTCGGTGAAGGAAAACGAGATCCGCATGCGCACCAAGGCCGGGGACTATCGGTGGTTTATGACCTGGGACACTCCTTTTAAAAGAGACGCCAGGAAAAAGGTTATCCAGATCGTCGGCATCGCACAGGATATCACCTCCAGAAAGGAAGTGATCAGCCAGCTCGACAAAAGCGAAGCAAGCTACCGCGAACTCTTCGACACCGTGGGTGACGCCATCTACCTTCAAACGACTTCCGGGCATTTTCTTGACGTGAACAAGGCCGCCTGCCTCCCCTATGGTTACAATAAGTCCGAACTGATCGGAAAAACTCCGGAGTTCCTTTCCGCCGAAGGTATGAATGACATGCAAAAGATCAGGGAATACCAGAACCAGGCGGCGCGCGGAAACCCGCAAAGCTTTGAGTTTTCGGGTAAGAAGAAGAATGGCGACACATTTGTCCAGGAGATCAAACTGACCAGGGGCACTTACTTTGGAAAAGAGATCATTATTGCCACGGGCAGGGATATTACGGAGCGGCGGAAGGCTGAGGAAGCTTTGAAGGAAAGTGAGCAAAGATTCCGAACGCTGCAGCAAGCCTCATTCGGGGGAATCGGACTGCATGAGGGCGGCGTCATCATCGACTGCAATCAGGGCCTGGCCGATATTTCCGGATACACTTACGATGAACTGATGGGATTCAACGGCTTGCTCCTGATAGCTCCTGAATGGAGGGACCTTGTTTTTCAGAATATCAGAAGCGGGTACGATAAACCATACGATGTTGAGGGGCTGAGAAAGGACGGCACACGCTATTCTCTGGAGATCCAGGGTAAGAACATTCCCTTCGATGGCAGGACGATCAGGGTGACGGAGTTCCGCGATATCACCGAGCGCAAGAGATCTGAAGAGAAGATACTCGAGCAAAACACGAGACTCCAGGCTCTGACAGAAGACCTGACGCGAAAAAACAGTCAGCTGGAGGAATTCACGCAGATCGTGTCTCATAACCTGCGATCGCCGGTTGGAAACATAGTGACGCTCCTGAGCTTCTTCGAAGGCGCCAGCAATGACGACGAGCGTCGCGAATATCTGGCTTTATTAAAAGAGTCGAGCGCAACCACGCTTACGATGCTGAATGACCTGAATGAGGTGCTGAAGATCAAGCAAAACAGGAACATTGAAAAGCAGGACCTTCACTTTGAGACGATACTTGCCAATGTGAGGACCATGCTGAACGCGAAGATCACGCAACTCTCGGCAAAGATCGAATCGGATTTCAGTTCCGCTCCGGTGATCCACTTCCCTGGCATCTATCTGGAAAGCATCCTGCTTAATCTTCTGGATAATGCCCTTAAGTACGCCCATCCTGACCGCGTTCCGGAGATCTATTTCAGGACCTATCACAACGAAAACGGGAACCTGATCCTTGAAGCGAAAGACAACGGTCTTGGTATCAACCTGGCACGATATGGCCACCACATGTTCAAACTCAGAAAAACATTTCACCGGCATCCTGAAAGTCGTGGCATCGGGTTGTTCATGATCAAGAACCAGATCGAAGCTATGGGCGGCGAGATCTCGATCGATAGCACCGAAAATGTGGGTAGCACTTTTTTCGTTAACTTTAACAAACACCATATTGATGGCTTCTGATTCTCCCATTGTTGCGCTTGTAGATGACGACAAGATCTTTCAACTGACCGCTTCCCGAACAATTATCGCCACACAAGTGACCGACCGGATCCTTCAATTTGAAAATGGCGAAGACGCGCTCGAGTTTCTGAAAAACAACCTCGACAACAAATCGGGACTGCCGGACTACATTTTTCTGGATATCAATATGCCGTTTGTCGACGGGTGGATGTTCCTGGAGGATTACGCACGGTTAAAATCGAAGCTGGCCAAGCCGATGACGATTTACATGGTAAGCTCTTCGATAGATCCGAGAGATATGAACCGGGCGAAGAGTCATTCAGAAGTGTCCGACTATGTGATCAAGCCGGTGACGCGGGAAAAATTTATCGAGCTCCTGGGCAAGGCTGCCTAATGCCTGACGGTATTCAACGGGTTTCGAAGTCCGGAATATCCCGTAAGCTCAACACCGGCACTTCCTATAAACATCTTTGCATCGATCTTTACCGGAATCCTGTTCTTGTCATCTGAAAAGTATGCGGTGATGGAATCCTCTCCATCGAACAATTCGTTTTTAGGCATCACGGGTTTGAAAGCGAGCACCCGTATCTTACCTGCCTTGGTCTTGATGGTGTCCTTGCCTTTGTAAATGATCTTTAGCTTATAGAATTCATCTTCAAAAAAGCCATTGACCGACACTGTGTCTCCAATCTTCAATTTGGAGAAGTCCATGGTCCGTAAATAGAGGAACCCTCCTACCATATCACGCACATGTGCCGGCGCTTCATAGATCTTGGGCTCTTTCCATTTGCCCGTCTTCCGGTCGGTAGAGATCACCTGGATCTTTTTTCCCAGGTGGTCGAAATAGGTTTGCTCGTCTTTCTTGTAACGGCCTTCCCTGATCTTGCGGTAGAACATATGCGGCACGAGTGCGGCTGTATCGATGTAAGCCCCCCACTGGTCGTTGATGTCCGTTACCCAATCGATCATTCCGACTGTTTTCGCGCTGATATCGACCTTGAAGCACTCGCGGTTATTGAGCTTGAAATATTTTGGCTGGATCTGGGCAGAGCCCTTGCCCACCGTGAAGAATCCATAGGTCATCTTGAACTCGAGCACCTCGCCTTTTCCAAAGCTTTCATTCCGGAGGTACGGATACACCTCGTTCCTATCGACAGTAAATGCTGTCAGACCGAAGAACAGGAGACATCCGGTAACCAACTTTCTCATCATATGACTCTATGGACTTCAAATTTAAAAAATCTGTTTCAACAGTCCATAAATCCAAACCCATGCCAGTCTTAAACCAGTATTAAATTTGGTGTAATGTTTTATGAAATGTTATACAGAAACGTTATTGTCGCGCAATGCGTCGTTCAGGGACGTTTTTTTATCCGTACTTTCCTTTCGTTTGCCGATGATAAGGGCACAGGGCACGTGAAATTCACCGGCAGGAAATTTTTTGGCGTAGGAGCCCGGAATCACCACTGAGCGCTCCGGAACATAGTTCTTATACTCCACCGGCTGCGGGCCCGTGACATCTATAATTTTGGAACTTGCAGTCAATACTACATTGGCACCAAGCACCGCTTCTTTTCCAACTCTTACACCTTCAACGATAATGCAGCGTGAGCCGATGAACGCATTGTCTTCTATGATCACAGGAGCCGCCTGCACGGGCTCGAGTACTCCCCCGATCCCCACTCCCCCGCTGAGGTGAACATTCTTTCCGATCTGGGCACAGCTTCCTACCGTCGCCCAGGTATCCACCATGGTGCCTTCGTCCACGTAGCCGCCGATATTAACATAGGAAGGCATCATGATCACGCCCTTGCTCAGATACGCGCCGTGTCGGGCGATGGCATGCGGGACCACCCGGACACCCAATGCCTTGTAGTTCTTCTTCAACGCGATCTTGTCATGGAATTCAAATGGACCCACTTCGATCGTTTCCATTTGCTGAATCGGAAAGTAGAGTATAACGGCCTTCTTGATCCACTCGTTTACCTGCCAGCCCTCTGCGACGGGTTGAGCCACGCGCAGCTCGCCCTTGTCAAGCTTGTCTACGACAGAGCGTATGGCGGCTTGTGTTTCACTGTTCTGTAACTGGCTGCGGTCATCCCAGGCTTTTTCAATGATACTTCTCAATTCCATTATTCAGTTGTTAGTTATAATTTGCATGAGGGAGCAATATTAGCGATTAAGAACTACCCTCAAAACTAATGTCGGAAGAAAAGAGAACGTGCGTCGTCATAGCTTCGGTACTGAAGCCCTGCGATGATGTGAGGATGTTCGAAAAGATCGCACGAACGATTGCTAGCGCGAATCATGAGGTACACTCCATCGGATTCGGCAACACGTCGTCCCGGAAGAAGGACAACGTTTGCATGCATGGCCTTGGCGTATTTACCCGACTGAGTTTTAAACGTTGGAGCGCAAAGTGGAAAGTGTTAAAAAAAACTATAGCACTCCGCCCGACACATCTCATCATCACAACGCATGAGCTTCTCTTTATCGCATTGCTTGTAAAACTTTTTACAAAGGCCCGGGTTATCTATGACGTGCAGGAAAACTATTATCTGAACATCAGGTATACCAATGCCTTTCCCGCTATGTTGAAAGGTGCGATCGCAGCACTTGTACGGATGAAAGAAACTCTGCTGTCGGCGGTCGTCGATCATTTCCTGCTCGCAGAAAAGGTCTATACCCATCAGCTTCCATTTCTGCGACGGAGATTCACGATCATTGAGAACAAGATAAGAAAACCGGTAGCTGAAATCCGCAAACGCGACAGTGAAATGATCAGGCTGATCTTCACCGGCATACTGGCAGAGACCACAGGCGTTTTCATCGCTATCGGGCTGGCGGAGAAGCTCTACAGGATCGACGATCGGATACGTCTTGCACTCATCGGGTTTGCTCCCCAAAAAACGACCCTTGAAAAAATTGAGCTGGCTATTCGAGAAAGGCACTTTATATCCCTTGTCGGTGGCGCCGGCCTCGTTCCGCACGACAAGATCGTCGATGCCATTCGGGGAGCAGATTTCGGGGTCATTTCGTATCCCCCAAACCCTGCAACGAAGGGACGTATTCCTACAAAACTCTATGAGTACATCGGTCATCAGTTACCAATGCTTTTGATCGACAGACCCGAGTGGGTACAGCTTTGCGTCCCTATGAATGCAGCTGTTGTGTATCGATATCCCCTTGATGACCTGGAAACGGTGCTCCACAAGATGACGACCGTTCGTTTTTATTCAACAGGCCACCCGGCCTCCTATTGGGAAGATCAGGAGCCTGCGCTTCTGAGCGCCATTTTTAACCACTGATCCAGCCTTTATTTTTCGAATTGGCTCAAATCGGGCATAAAATTTATCAAAATATTATTTTAGACCAGTCTAAATTTTTATTTTTACGAGTCTTTATACCAGTATGCTGAGCTATACAGAAGAAAACTACCTGAAAGCGATCTACAGGCTGTCGGAAGGGGGCGTCAGGGCTGTCTTGAACAACGAGATCGCCGAAATGATGAACACAAAGGCGGCGTCTGTGACGGACATGATCAAAAAGCTGTCGGCAAAGGAGCTTATCAGCTATGAGCCCTATTATGGGGTGAAGGTGACGAAGCAGGGCAAGCTCGGCGCGTTGATGGTCATCCGCAAGCACCGTTTGTGGGAGACATTCCTGGTAGAGAAGCTTCAATTCAACTGGGACGAGGTCCACGAAATAGCGGAACAGCTCGAGCACATTCAATCCACCCTGCTCATAGAAAAGCTCGACGAGTTCCTTGGCTATCCTACCGCCGATCCGCACGGTCATCCGATCCCTGACAAGAACGGCAAGATGCAAAGTGTAAGACAGATCCCGTTGTCGGAGGCGATGGTCAACAAAAAATCGACCGTGAGGTCCGTGACCGACGGGTCACCGTCGTTTCTTCAATACCTGAGCAAAATCGGTGTATACATCGGCGCAACGATATCGATACTGGAGAAGATCGATTTCGACGGCTCTCTGGAGATACTTATTGACAATAAAAGGAAAGTTTTTATTTCCCGTGATGCAGCGAAGAACCTACTTGTTACAGAATGATATGAAATATGTACTGTTATCCAGCTTGTGTGTGTTGATCTCGTGGGTTGGCTACGGCCAGTCGCAATTGACCGGAACCGTAAAGGATGCGGAAACGAGACAGCCCCTCTTTGCTGCCACTGTTTATATCCCTGCGCTCAAGAATGGTACGACCACGGACGAATCCGGAAACTTTGTGCTTCCGGTGACAGAGGACCTGAAAAATCAAAAGGCCGAGATCATCGTGTCGTTCATGGGATATGTATCGGATACGCTTCGCCTTGCGCCCAAGCAATCACGTCTGACCATTTCGCTTCGGCCGGATGTCAGCTCCCTCCAGGAAGTGGTTGTCGTCTCGGGTACAATGAAGGAAGTATTAAAGATGGATTCTCCCATACCCGTCGAGATCTATACGCCCGCGCTGTTTTACAAGAATCCTACACCGAGCATTTTCGAATCGCTTGGCATGGTGAACGGTGTACAGCCTCAATTGAATTGCAACGTATGCAATACCGGTGACATTCACATCAATGGCATGGAAGGTCCCTACACGATGGTGTTGATCGATGGAATGCCGATCGTGAGCAGCCTCTCCACCGTATATGGTCTTGCCGGCATTCCCAACAGCATGGTAAAACGTATCGAAGTTGTGAAAGGCCCTGCATCCACATTATACGGCTCGGAAGCGGTAGCTGGCCTTATCAATATCATCACAAAGGATCCTGCGACGGCTGCCCAGCTTCAGACCGATGTTTCCGCCACA